>JAJZVS010000160.1 GCA_021845555.1 Pseudomonadota bacterium | reverse complement strand
GGCGCGGGCGTCGTGCCATTTTCCGCCAATACCCGCGTCTCGGGGTTGGATCATGCGGAACGGTCCTGGCGCAAAGGGGCGGTCGATGCGGTGCTGCGCCTGACCGCGGCCGCCCCGCCGGCGGCATTCACCCAGGCGGTCGATCGCATCGCCCGGGCCGGCAGTACGCCGCTCGCGGTGGCCGCCGACGGCAGGCTGCTGGGGGCGATCGAGCTCAAGGACATCGTCAAGCCTGGCATCCGCGAGCGCTTCGCCGCGCTGCGGCGGATGGGCATCCGCACCGTGATGGTGACCGGCGACAACAAGGTGACGGCGGCGGCGATCGCCACCGAGGCGGGCGTGGACGATTTCATCGCCGAGGCGACGCCGCAGGACAAGCTCGGCTACATCCGCGCCGCGCAGGCCGAGGGCCGGCTGGTGGCGATGTGCGGCGACGGCACCAACGACGCGCCGGCGCTGGCGCAGGCCGATGTCGGCGTGGCGATGCAGACCGGCACCCAGGCGGCGCGCGAGGCCGGCAACATGGTCGATCTCGACAGCGACCCCACCAAGCTCATCGAGATCGTCGAGATCGGCAAGCAACTGCTGATCACCCGCGGCGCGCTGACCACGTTCAGCATCGCCAACGACATCTCGAAATACTTCGCGATCCTGCCGGCGATCTTCGTCGCCACCTATCCGCAGCTGGGGGCGCTGAACATCATGCGGCTCGCGACGCCGCAGAGCGCCATCCTGTCGGCGGTGATCTTCAACGCAATCATCATCGCCGCGCTGGTCCCGCTCGCGCTGCGCGGGGTGCGGTTCCGCCCGATCGGCGCGGCGGCGCTGCTGCGGCGCAACCTGATGGTGTACGGGCTGGGCGGGATCGTCGCCCCGTTCGTCGGCATCAAGCTGATCGACATGGCGCTGACCGCGCTGCACCTGTTCGCGTAACGGAGGTTCCGTCATGTGGTCCCAGTTCCGTCCCGCCGCGTCGCTGATCCTGTTGTTCACCCTGGTGCTGGGAGTGGCGTTCCCGGTGGCGCTGTCGGGGCTCTTCGGTGCGGTGCTGCCCTACCAGGCGAACGGCAGCCTGCTCCGGCGCGACGGCAAGCCGATCGGCTCGGCCTTGATCGGGCAGGACTTCACCGGGCCCGAGTGGTTCCACGCCCGCCCGTCCGCGCTGACCGGGACGGATCCGAAGGATCCCGCGAAGACGATCCCCACGCCGTATGACGCGCGCGAGTCCGGCGCCTCCAACTTCGCCCCCACCTCCGCGGCGCTGGTCGCGCGGGTGAAGGCGGAGGCGGCGAGGCTCGGCAGCGGGACGCTGCCGGCGGATGCGGTGACGGCGTCGGGCTCGGGTCTCGATCCGGACATTTCGCCGGAATTCGCGGCGTTGCAGGTCGCGCGCGTGGCGCAGGCGCGCGGGCTGCCGGTCGGGCAGGTGAGGGGGCTGGTGGCGGCGCACACGGCGGGGCGGTGGCTGGGGTTCATCGGGGAACCGCGGGTGAACGTGCTGCGGCTCAATCTGGCGCTGGCGGGGGTGGCACGCGCGGGACGGTAGAGTGCGCTAGAAAGCGGGTATGCCCGCGGAGCTCGCCCGCCCCGACCCGGACGCCCTGCTGATCGCCGCCGCCCGCGAGGGGCGCGGCCATCTGAAGGTCTTCCTCGGCGCCGCCCCCGGCGTCGGCAAGACCTGGGAGATGCTGGCCGCCGCCCGCCGCCTGCGCGACGAGGGCCGCGATGTGGCGGCCGGCCTGATCGAAACCCACGGGCGGCCGGAAACCGCCGCCCAGATCGGCGACCTGCCGGTCCTGCCGCGCCGGGGCCTGCCCTATCGCGGCCAGGTGCTGGAGGAATTCGATCTGGATGCCGCGCTCGCCCGCCATCCCTCCCTGCTGCTGGTCGATGAGCTCGCCCATACCAACGCCCCCGGCAGCCGCCACCACAAGCGCTGGGAGGATGTGGCCGAACTGCTGAAAGCCGGCATCGACGTCTGGGCCACGCTGAACGTCCAGCATCTGGAAAGCCTGAACGACGACATCGCCCGCATCACCGGCGTGCGCGTGACCGAGACGCTGCCCGACCTCGTGCTGGAGATGGCCGACGAGATCGAGTTCATCGACCTCAGCCCGATCGAACTGCGCGCCCGGCTGCAACAGGGCCACGTCTATCGCCCCGATGTCGCGCGCCGCGCGCTGGAGGGATTCTTCCGCGAAGGCAACCTGGCGGCGTTGCGCGAGATCGGCCTGCGCCGCGCGGCGCAGCGGGTGGACCAGGACGTGCGCGACTACATGCGCCAGAAGGCGATTGCCGGTCCCTGGCCGGCCGGCGATCGCGTGCTGGCCCTGCTCGGCCCCGACGGCACCGCCGAGGCGGTGGTGCGCGCGGCCAAGCGGCTGGCGGACGCGCTGAAAGCGCCCTGGATCGCGCTGCATGTGGAACGCCCGGACAGCGCCGACGCGCTGCGCGGCGCGCTCGAGATGGCCGCCGAGCTTGGCGCGGAGATCGAGGTGCGAGCCGGCCCCGATCTGGTGCGCACCACGATCGAGCTCGCGCGCGCGCGCAACGTCACGCATCTGATGATCGGCCGCGCCTCCCCGCCGCTGTGGCGACGGGTGCTCGGCCAGACGCTGGTCGGCGCGCTGGCCCGTCAGGGCACCGAGTTCGCGCTGCACGTGGTGCCGGCCGCGGCGCGCCAGAAGCCGCGCCCGCCGGTGCGCCGGCTGCCGGACGGCTGGTTGCCCTGGGTGACCGCGACCGCGCTGGATGCCGCGGTGGCCGGGGCAGGGGAGCTCGCGCAGACGTGGCTGCCCCGCGACGCGCTCGGCATGCTGTTCCTGGCCGCGGTGGTGGCCTCGGCCACCCTCTACGGGCTGGCGGTCGCGCTCTATGCCGCGGTGCTGGCGTTCCTGTGCTGGAACCTGCTGTTCATTCCGCCGCTTTATCAGCTCACCATCGGCGATCCGCCCGACTTGATCGCCATCGTGGTGTTTCTCGGCGTTGCCGGCGCCACCGGCTGGATGGCGAGCAGGCTACGCGCCGAAGCCCGCGCGGCGCAGGGACGGATCGAGAGTCTGCGGCGGATCACCGGGTTCTCCCGCCGTCTCGGCGTGCCGGCGACCGAGCCGGATCTGCTGGCGGAAGTCGCACGCGAGGCGGCCGACATCGCCGGGCGCGCGATGGTGCTGCTGCCGGCGGGCGAGGACCTCGACATCCGCGCCGCCGTCCCGCCGGCCGATACGATGGACGAAGGAAGCTGGGCCGCCGCGCGCTGGACCTTCACCCACGACGAGGCCTCCGGGCGCGGCACCGGCACCTTGCCCTCGGCGGTCTGGCGGTTCCTGCCGTTGCGCACGGTGCGCGGCCGGCTGGGCGTACTGGGGGTGCGGGCGGAGGCGCCGCTCGATCCGACCGTGACCCAGGCGCTGGCGGCCCTGGCCGATCAGGCGTCGGCGGCGCTGGAACGCGTGCGGCTCGCGGTGGCGGCGGCGCGCGCCGAGGCCCAGACCGAGACGCAGAAGCTGCGCACCGCATTGCTGAACGCGCTGTCGCACGACCTGCGCACGCCGCTGACCGGCATCCGCGGCGCGGCCGGCACGCTGCGCACCGCCTGGGACCGGCTGAGCCCGCCGGCGCGGGTCGATCTGCTGGCGGGAATCGAGCAGGACACCATCCGCATGACCCGGTTCCTCGCCAATATCACCGAGATGACCCGGCTGGAGACCGGGGAGATCGTGCCGTTGCTGGAGCCGACGCGGCTCGGCGACGTGCTCGCTGCGGCGCTGGCGGCGGTACCGGGACTCGGGTCGGTGGAACTCGATCTGCCGGACGACCTGCCGGTGGTCCGCACGGATGCCGCGCTGCTTGAACAGGTGCTGGTGAACGTGCTGGAGAATGCGGCGAAATTCGCCCCCGAGGGCAGCCCGGTCCGGGTTGCGGCGCGTGCCGAGGGCGGGCGGGTGCGGCTGGCGATCGCCGATGCCGGGCCGGGGATTCCGCCGGCCGACCTGCCGCATGTCTTCGACAGTTTCTACCGCGTGCTGCGCGGCGACCGGACGGTGCCGGGGACCGGCCTCGGCCTGGCGATCGCGCGCGGGCTGCTGGAGGCGATCGGCGGGACGATCGCCGCGGCAAGCCCGCGCCCCGACGCGCCGGCGGACGGCCCGCCGGGGACCGAGGTGCGGATCGCGCTGCCGGTGCATCCGTGACCGGCGGCGGCCCGCTGATCCTGGTGGTGGACGACGAGCCGCAGATCCACCGCTTCCTCCGCCCCATGCTGCAAGCCGCGGGCTACGACCCGCTTCCCGCCGTCACCGGCAGTGAAGCGCTGCGGCTGGCGGCGCTGCGCGCGCCGGCGCTGGTGCTGCTCGATCTCGGCCTGCCGGATCTCGACGGGCAGGAGGTGCTGCGCGGGCTGCGCGGCTTTTCCGCCGTGCCGGTCATCGTATTGTCGGCGCGCGACCGGGCGGCGGAAAAGATCGCCGCGCTGGATGCCGGGGCGAACGACTATGTGGAAAAGCCGTTCGACGTGGGCGAATTGCTGGCCCGCATCCGCGCCGCATTGCGCGCCACAACCGGCCGGGAGGCGGCGGCGGAGACGCTGCGGACGGGCGGGGTGGAGGTCGATTTCGTCCGCCGGTTGGTGCGCGTGGCAGACCAGCCGGTGGTGCTCACCGGGCGCGAATATGCGCTGCTGGCGCTGCTTGCCCGCAATGCCGGGCGGGTGGTGACGCACCGCCAGCTGCTGACGGCGGTGTGGGGGCCGGCGCATGCCGAGGACGTGCAGTATCTGCGCGTCTATGTTGGCCAGCTGCGCCACAAGCTCGGGGCCGCGTCGGGGCTGCTGCGGACCGAGCCGGGCGTGGGCTACCGGCTGCTGGAAGCAGGCAACGGCGCGGCGACGGGGGCGTGAGGCCGGCCGGGGGAGGGGGAGCGTGCGGAGGGCCTCATGCAAACGGCCCTGGATGGGTGACCATCCAGGGCCGTTGCGATGACTTCGGGCGGTATGGCCGGCGAAGCCGGGGCCGCTCGGGCGGTTACGCCGCCAGGCCCGGACCTTCCGCCTCGTCCGGGGTGGTTTCCTGCTTCGGGCCGCTGTCCAGGCCCTTCGCGGCCGGGTCGCGGTCCACCAGTTCGATCACCGCCATGTCGGCGGCATCGCCGAACCGTACCCCGGCCTTCAGCACGCGGGTGTAGCCGCCGGCGCGGGCGCGGTAGCGCTCGGCCAGGGTGCTGAACAGCTTGTTCACGATCCGGTTGTCGCGCAGCTGCGCGTGCGCCTGCCGGCGCGCATGCAGCCCGCCGCGCTTGCCCAGCGTGATGAGCTTCTCGGCCACCGGGCGCAACTCCTTGGCCTTGGGCAGGGTGGTGGTGATCTGCTCGTGCTTGATCAGTGCCACCGCCATGTTGCGAAACATGGCGAGTCGATGGCTGGAGGTGACCCCAAGCTTCCGTCCGGCAACCCCGTGACGCATGGTCCTGTTTCCTTCTTCGCGGCGCGGTTCAGAACGGCTCGTCGAGCCGCTTGGCCAGATCTTCGATATTCTCCGGCGGCCAGCCGGTGACGGGCATCCCGAGGCTGAGGCCCATGTTCGCCAGGACCTCCTTGATCTCGTTCAGCGACTTGCGGCCGAAGTTCGGCGTGCGCAGCATTTCCTGCTCGGACTTCTGCACCAGGTCGCCGATGTAGACGATATTGTCGTTCTTCAGGCAGTTGGCGCTGCGAACCGACAGTTCGAGCTCCTCCACCTTGCGCAGCAGGTTGCGGTTGAACGGCAGGTTGTCTTCCACCTCCTCCAGGCGCGCGAGCTGCGGCTCCTCGAAGTTGATGAACAGCTGCAACTGGTCCTGCAGGATGCGGGCGGCGAGCGCGACGGCGTCTTCCGGCGTCACCGCGCCGTTGGTTTCCACCGTCAGCAGCAGATTGTCGTAGTCGGTGACCTGGCCGACGCGGGTCGGTTCCACCTTGTACGACACCCGGCGGACGGGCGAGTAGATCGAGTCGACCGGGATCAGCCCGATCGGCGCGTCTTCCGGCCGGTTGGCGGCGGCGGCGACATAGCCCTTGCCGAGCTGGACGGTGAACTCCATGCCCAGCTTCACCCCGTCGTCCAGCGTGCAGAGCACGAGATCGGGGTTCATGATGTCGATGTCGTGCCCGGCCTCGATCTGGCCGGCGCGCACTTCGCCGGGGCCGGTGGCGGTCAGCGTCATGCGCTTCGGCCCCTCGCCGTGCATGCGCAGCGCCAGTTGCTTGATGTTCAGCACGATGTCCGTCACGTCCTCGCGCACGCCGGGGATCGAGCTGAACTCGTGCAGCACGCCGTCGATCTGCACCGCGGTGACGGCCGCGCCCTGCAGGGACGACAGCAGGATGCGGCGGATCGCGTTGCCGAGCGTCATGCCGAAGCCGCGCTCCAGCGGCGCGGCGACGATGGTGGCGACGCGGGCCGGATCGGCGCCGGGTTCGACGTCCAGCTTTTCCGGCTTGATCAGGGATTGCCAGTTGCGCTGGATGACGAGGGTCTGCCTCATGGCATCAAATCCTTTTGGCCGCCGGCCGCGCCCCCGCGACAGGCGGGGACGGCGGCGGGGCGGCGATCCGTGAGGGGAACGCGGGTCGGTTCAGACCCGCCGGCGCTTGCGCGGGCGGCAGCCGTTGTGCGGGATCGGGGTCACGTCGCGGATCGAGGTCACGGAGAAGCCGACCGTCTGCAAGGCACGCAGCGCGCTTTCCCGCCCCGAGCCGGGGCCGCTCACTTCGATTTCCAGCGTTTCCATCCCGTGCTCGCGCGCCTTGCGCCCGGCATCCTCGGCGGCGACCTGGGCGGCGTAGGGGGTGGATTTGCGGCTGCCCTTGAACCCCGAGCTGCCGGCCGAGGACCAGGCGATCGCGTTGCCCTGGGCGTCGGTGATCGTCACCACGGTGTTGTTGAACGTCGCCGCCACATGGGCGACGCCGGCACTGATGTTCTTGCGTTCCTTGCGGCGGGGACGCGAGGAAGCGGCGGGTTTCGCCATGAGATCGGTATTCCTGTTGAGCTGCGGGCGGAGCGGGCGCGAACCTGGGGACGCAGGCCGAGGCCTACCTTGTGACCTTTTTCTTGCCGGCGATCGCCACCGCCTTGCCCTTGCGGGTACGGGCGTTGGTGTGGGTGCGCTGGCCGCGCACCGGCAGGCCGCGACGATGGCGCAGGCCGCGGTAGCAGCCGAGGTCCATCAGGCGCTTGATGTTCATCGCGACTTCACGCCGCAGATCGCCCTCGACGCGGTATTCGCGGTCGACGAGTTCGCGGATGCGCATCACCTCGTCGTCCGACAGCTGGTTCACCCGACGGTCGTCGGGAATCGCCAGGCGCGAGCAGATTTCCGCTGCCTTGGTCGGGCCGATGCCGTAGATATAGCGAAGTCCGATGGTCACCCGCTTGTTGGTCGGGATGTTCACGCCCGCGATACGCGCCACGCCTGCTCTCTCCTGTCGTCCGGCCATACCCCACGGGCCCGGGCGAAATCGCCGGGCGGATGCAAGGACGGGCCATGCGCAAACACCCGCGGCCCCACGATCGGGGCGCTGCCGGGAAACGGCAATATAGCGATGGCGGCGCGGAGGTCAATCCGCGACGATCACATTCGCGTGAGACGCGCCGTTCCGTCGCGGCGCCCGTCCCGCCACGACCGCCTCCGTCGCGGCTGCCGGCCTTTCCCCGCCCGCGATGGCGGGCTATGCGGGGGAATGGTTGGTCCCCGGCCGGACGCCAAGCGGCCCCCCCGTTGGCTGCCGCCGATGAAGGACAAAGGAGAGTACCCGTGTCCCGCGCGGCCGTCGCCCCCACGCCCCAGGCACCCGGCCTCCCCCCCGCCGCCGCGCCGGGCGCCCTGCCGGAGGAACCCGATCAGGCCCGCCGCTTCGGCAAGGCCCGCTCCGCCCGCGCCGCCGCGCTCCTGGAGGACTACGTCGAACTGATCGACGACCTGCTCGCCAACGGCGGGGAGGCCCGCACCACCGACATCGCCCGCCGACTCGGCGTCTCCCATCCCACCGCCAACAAATGCATCGCCCGGCTGAAGCGCGCCGGGCTTGCCACCGCCCGGCCGTATCGCGGCGTATTCCTCACCCCGGCCGGGCACGGTCTGGCCGAGCGGGTCCGCGCCCGCCACCGCGTCGTGGTCGATCTGCTGCGCGCCGTCGGCGTGGCGGCCGAGGACGCCGAATCCGACGCCGAGGGGATCGAGCACCACGTCTCCGACGCCACGTTGGCAGCCTTCGCCCGCTTCCTGCGCGCTGCCCGCCCCGGTTGATCCGACTCGGCTGATCCGGCCCCTTACGCGCGCGTCCGGCGGGATTTTCTGTCAACCCAAAATAGAAATGTCCCCTAATCCTCCAAAGTAGGAATGTCCCCTTTTGGCGTGGGCGGTGCAGGGTCGGCGCGATGGCGGCGCATGGCCGGTGGTGCCTGACGGTTGG
>JAJZVS010000159.1 GCA_021845555.1 Pseudomonadota bacterium | reverse complement strand
GCCGCCCCGGCATAGACCGGGTGCAGCGCCGGATCGCGCGCCAGCCGCACCAGGTGATCGGCGTTCGGCGTGACGACGTAGCCGAACGGGGCTGCCGCCGGCCGGGCCAGCAGGTGGTGCAAGACCGCGCCCGCCTCCACCGCGACGAAATCGAGACCGAGCAGGCGCCGGGTCGGGAGCTTTCCCGCGTGGGTCGGCCCCGCGTGGGTCGGCGAAGGATCAGGCATGGCGGCCGCGTGCGATCACGCCGCGCAGCCTGACCGCGAAAGATGAACCGGCGGCTAACGCCGGCCACGATCGTTACCCGGCGGTGGCCGCCTTCACGATCAGCGCATCCACCGCGACGATCCGCGCCCCCGCGCAGATCAGCGGGTTCACGTCGAGCTCCGCGATCGCCCCGGCATGGTCGGCGGCGAAGCGGGAGACGGCGGCGATCGCTGCCGCCAGCGCGTCCCGATCCACCGCGGGCGCGCCGCGGAACCCGTCCAGCAGGCGCGCCCCCTTCAATTCGCCCAACATCCGCTTCGCCTGCGCCGGCGTCACCGGCGCGCGGGCCAGCGCGGTGTCGGCCAGCACCTCCACCAGCACGCCGCCGAGACCCACCACGATCAGCGGGCCGAACAGCGGATCGATCCGCGCGCCCACCACCAGTTCCACCCCCGCGGGCACCATCGGCTGCACCAGCACGCCGGCCAGGCGCGGGCGCGGCACCACCGCCTCGGCCTTCGCCACGATCGCGGCGAAGGCCTCGCGCACCTCGGCCGCGTTGCGCAGGTTGAGGCGGATCACCCCTGCCTCGGTCTTGTGCGGCAGGTCGGGGGATTCGGCTTTCAGCACCACCGGAAAGCCCAGCGCTTCGGCCGCCGTAGCGGCGTCGTCCGCCGTGTGGGAGAGGCGCTCGCCCACCACCGGCACGCCGTACAGCGCCAGTGCAGTCTTCGCTTCCCGCTCGGTCAGCGTGCGTCCCGGCGCGGCGGCGAGCAGCGCGGCGGCCTGCGCGCGCAGGGCCGGATCGGTCGGCGCCGGCGTGGCGCCGCGCGTGGCCAGGCGATCCGCCCGATCGTGCCAGGCCGCCAGCGTGGCAAAGCAGGACCGCATGGAGCGGAACAGCGCGACGTGCTCCGCCGCCTCCGCCTCGCGCGCGCCGGGGCCGGTAAGGTGCTCGGTGATCCAGACCATGCAGACCGGCTTGCCGTAGGTGCGGGCCAACGCCTCGAACACCGGGACGCGCTGCGCCGTTGCCTCGTAGGAATAGACCTGCGGATAGACCAGCGCGCCGTAGTCCGCGTGGCCGAGCAGCGCGCCGGCGCAGATGTTGAGCGATTCCGGATTGGCGATCACCTGCGCGGTGACGTCGCACGGGTTGCGCGCGGCGCCGAACTCCGGGATCTCGCCTTCCAGCACCTTGCGCACCGCCGCATCCGGCTGCGGCATCGGCACGCCCGCCTGTTCGGCCGCGTCGGCGGCCATGATGCCGGCCCCGCCCGAGGTGACCAGCACCGCCGCGCCCCGCGCGCGCGGCGGCGGGGACTTGGCGAGGAAGGTGGTCGTTTCGGCCAGGTGTTCGTAGTCGTCCACCACCACCGCGCCAGCCTGGCGGAACAATGCCTGATAGGTCGCGTGCGCGCCGGCCAGCGCGCCGGTATGCGACAGTGCCGCCGCCGCACCCTCGGTCCCGATCGCCGTCTTGTAGACCACCAGCGGCTTACCCTGCGCCGCGGCGAACGCGGCCGCGTCCAGGACGCGCAGCGGCGTCTCCATCCCCTCGAACACGCAGGCGATCGCGGCGCAGCCGGGGTCTTCGGCCAGATAGGCGATGTAGTCGGCCATATCGACGTCGCAGGAATTGCCCGAGGTCAGCACATGGCTGACCGACAGCCCCCGCGCCACGCCCTGCGCGAGCGCCATGCCGAGCGCGCCCGACTGGCTGATGACGCCGATCGCTCGCGCGCCCGGCGGCGGGATCGGGGTGATCGTCATGAAGGTGGCGCGCACTTCCAGCGCCGCGTTCACCAGCCCGATAGTGTTCGGGCCAACGATGCGCAGCCCGGTTTCCCGCGCGATCGTGGCCAGCCGTTCCTGCTCGGCGCGGCGTTCTTCCTTGCCGGTTTCCGCGTAGCCGGAGGCGAACACGATCGCGCCCCCCACGCCGGCCTTGGCGCAGTCGCGCACGATCGGTTCCACCGCCTCGCGCGCCGCCGCGATCACCGCGCAATCGACCCGTTCCGGCAGCGCGGCGACCGAGGGATAGCAGGGCCGCTCCCCGATCCGATCGTAGCGCGGGTTTACCGCGTAGACCCGCCCGGCGAAGTCGGCGAGGTTGGCCAGCGCCCGCTCCCCGAACGAGCCGGCACGGGCCGAGGCGCCGATCACCGCGATGGAGGCGGGATGCAACAGTCGCGCGAGTTCGGCGTGACGGTAGAATCCAGTGCGTTGCGGCATATGATGCGGCCCGATTGACGTTTCCCCGAAGCCCACCATACTGACCGGTAGCACAGGCGCAAGCCAACAGAAGGGGGAAGCGGATGTCGTCCTTGTTCGACCTGACCGGCAAGGTGGCCGTGGTCACCGGTTCTTCCAAGGGCATCGGGCGGGCGATCGCCGAGCGCCTGGCCGAGCACGGCGCGCGCGTGGTGGTGTCCTCGCGCAAGGAAGACGCGTGCGAAACCGTCGCCGCCGGCATCCGCGCGCGCGGCGGGCAGGCGATGGTGATCCCCTGCCATATCGCGCGCAAGGAAGCGCTGCAGGCGCTGGTCGATCGCACCACCGCGGCCTGGGGCGGGATCGACATCCTGGTCTGCAACGCCGCGGTGAACCCGTATCTGGGGCCGGCCGCCGGCGCCTCGGACGAGGTCTATGAGCGCATCATGGGCGCCAACGTGCGCAGCAACTTCTGGCTGTGCAACATGGTGCTGCCGCAGATGGCGGCGCGCGGCGGCGGGTCGGTGATCATCATTTCGTCGATCGGTGGGCTGCGCGGCTCGGCGCAGCTTGGGCTGTACGCGATCTCCAAGGCGGCCGACATGCAACTGGCACGCAACATCTGCGTGGAATGGGGGCCGAAGAACATCCGCGCCAACGCCATCGCGCCCGGCCTGGTGCGGACCGATTTCGCCCGCGCGCTGTGGGAGGACCCGGTGCTGTACCGCAAGCGGACCAAGGACACGCCGCTGCAACGGATCGGCGAACCCGACGAGATCGCGGGCGCGGCGGTGTTCCTGGCGTCGAAGGCCGGCAGCTTCATGACCGGCCAGACGCTGGTGATCGACGGCGGGACGACGATCGGGACGGTCGCTTCGAGCGACGACTGAGAGGGCTTCAGAACAGCGAATACCCGCCGTCGATCACGAACGTGTCGCCGGTGTGATACGCGCTCGCGTCGCTCATCAGATAGACCGCGATGCCGCCGAAATCCGACCCGGTGCCCCAGCGGCGCATCGGCACCCGCGGCAGCACGTTGTCGTGGAACTTCGGGTTGGCGATCGCGTTCGCCGTCATATTGGTTTCGATCCAGCCGGGCAGGATCGAATGGGCGCGGATGCGGTGGCGGGCGAATTCCACCGCCAGCGCGCGGGTCATCGAGATCATGCCGCCCTTGGTGGCGGCGTAGTGCTCGGACCGCGGCGCCGCCTCGATCGCCGCGAGCGAGGCGGTGCCGACCAGCACGCCGCCCTCGCCGCGATGGACCATGTGCTTGGCCGCGGCGCGGAAAGTGTGGAACGCGCCGTCCAGATTGACCCGCAGCACGCGGTGCCATTCCTGCGCGGTCATATCCAGGAACGAATGCTGTCCTCGCCCGCTGACCCCGGCATTGGCGAAGCAGCCATCCACGCGCCCCAGCCTGGCCACCGTCTGATCGAATGCCGCCGTGACAGCGTGCTCGTCGCCCACGTCGCAGGCCAGCGTCAGGATGCGTCGGCCGGTGCGTTCGAGCTCCGCCCGCGCGGTGGCGTTCTTTGCCTCGCTGGTGCCCCAAATCGCCACGTCCGCCCCGGCTTCCGCCAGCGCGCGGGCCATGCCGAGGCCGATGCCGGAATTGCCGCCGGTGACCAGCGCCACCCGGCCGGTAAGATCGAACGGATTCGCCATCGGATCAGCCCCCCAGCCGGTAGAACCGGGTCGCGGTGCCCGAGAACAGCGCCGCTTTTTCGGCCGCGGACGCGCCGGCGGCCAGGCGCTTGAACGCGTTCCACCCCACCGCGTAGCTGTAGGACCCCTTGTCCACCGGGAAATTGCTCTCGAACATGCAGCGATCGGCGCCGAAGGCGGCGATGGTGGTGTCGATATAGGGCTTCCAGGCGGCGGCCAGCGCCTCGGACGAGGGCGGTTCGGCGGCGGCGTCGAAATCGAAACCATTGATCCGCATGCCGAGCCCGCCGAGCTTCACATGCACGTTGGGGCAGGTGGCCAGTTCGCGGATCATCGGCTCCCAGGCGGCGAACACCTCCTTGTGCTTGCCCGCGTAGCTGCCGATGCCGAGCGGCCCGCCGACGTGATCGAGCACGATGCGCGCGCCGGGGAAGGCGCGGGCGAGCGCGGTCAGTTCCGGGATCTGCTTGTGATAGAGCCAGGCGTCGAACGTCAGGTCCATCGCCGCCAGCTTCGCGAACCCCTCGCGGAAGGCCGCCGTCGCCATCACCCCTTGCGGCGCCGGGTTGCCGGGGTTGAGGGTGACCGGATCGGCGTCCCACGCCGTGATGTGGCGGATGCCGCGGAACCGCCCGCCGCCGGCGCGGATATGCGCTTCCAGAACCGCCTCCACCTTCGCCCCCAGCGCCAGGTTGGCGTGGCCGACGATGCCGGCGCACATGCGCGACGGGCCATACAGGCCCGAGGCGCTCATCGCCGCGACGCCGTTGACGAACTCCGTTTCCCCGACCGGGCGCAGTTCCTCGGGCCCGTCGGCGCGATGGAAGGCGCGGGCCTGGACGAAGACCGTGTGGGTGATGTTGTGGCCGCTGTTCATGTCGGCCAGCAGTTCGTCATGCAGGTAGCGCCAGCCGCCGCGGTCCCACAGATGATGGTGCGGATCGACGATCGGCAGCGCGGGTTCCAGGATCGGCTCCACCCGCCGGGCCAGCCAGTCCTCGCGGACGGGGAGGTAGTGCGACGGGCGTGGGGCGGTGGCGCTCATGTGACGGTCCCTCCGGTTGCGTCTATGCTAGCCCCCCGTCCGCGCCGCCGAAAGGGCCTGCTCCATGACCGCGATCGATCCGATTCCGTATTCGGACGCCAAGCTGCGCCGCATCCTGTCCACCGTGCGCACCATCGCGCTGGTGGGTGCCTCGGCGAACTGGAACCGGCCGAGCTATTTCGTGATGAAATATCTGCAGGGCAAGGGCTACCGGGTGATCCCGGTGAACCCCGGTCTGGCCGGGCAGGACCTGCTGGGCGAGCGCGTCTATGCCTCCGTGCGCGACATCCCCGAGAAGATCGACATGGTCGATATCTTCCGCGCCTCCGACCAGGTTCCCCCGATCGTCGAGGACGCGATCGCCGCCGGCGCGCGGGTGGTATGGATGCAGCTCGGCGTGCGCAACGACGCGGCCGGCGCGAAGGCCGAGGCGGCGGGCCTGGAAGTGGTGATGAACCGCTGCCCGAAGATCGAATTCGGCCGCCTGGGCGGCGAGTTGTCCTGGAGCGGGGTGGATTCCGGCATCATCCGCAACCAGCCCGCCGCGCCGCCGACCGCGCGACGGGAGCGGACCGAGGCCCCGCCCTCGGCCAACGTCACCTACGGGTTCGAGACCCGCGCGGTGCACGCCGGCGCCGCGCCCGATCCCACCACCGGGGCGCGCATCACGCCGATCTACCAGACCGCCGCCTATGTGTTCCAGGACGCCGACCATGCTGCGTCCCTGTTCAACCTGCACAACTTCGGTTACATCTACAATCGCCTGACCAACCCGACGGTGTCGGTGCTGGAAGAACGGGTGGCGAGCCTGGAAGGCGGGCGCGCCGCGCTGGCCGCCGCCTCCGGCCATGCGGCGCAGTTCCTGGTGTTCGCGACGCTGCTGGAACCGGGCGATGAGTTCCTGGCCTCGCGCGCGCTCTATGGCGGATCGCTGACGCAGTTCGGGCTGTCGTTCAAGAAGCTCGGCTGGACCTGCCATTTCGTCGATCCCGCCGATCCGGAGAACTTCCGCGCCGCGCTGACGCCGCGCTGCAAGGCGATCTTCGTCGAAAGCCTGGCCAATCCGGGCGGCGTGATCGTCGATCTGGAAGCGGTCGCGCGCATCGCGCACGACGCCGGGATTCCGCTGATCGTCGATAACACGCTGGCCACGCCCTATTTGTGCCGGCCGATCGAGTGGGGCGCCGATCTGGTCACGCACTCCACCACCAAGTTCCTCGACGGGCACGGCAATTCGCTGGGTGGGATCATCGTGGAATCCGGCAAGTTCGACTGGGCGCAGGGCGGGCGGTTCCCGTCGCTGACCGAGCCCGAACCCGCCTATCACGGGCTGCGCTTCTACGAGAATTTCGGCGACTTCGCTTTCACCACCAAGGCGCGCGCGGTGGGGTTGCGCGATTTCGGACCGACCATGGCGCCGATGAACGCGTTCCTGACCATCACCGGGATCGAAACGCTGCACCTGCGGATGGAACGCCATTGCGCCAACGCGCAAGCAGTTGCGGAATTCCTGGAGGCGGATAAGCGCGTCGCCTGGGTCTCCTACGCCGGGCTGGCGTCGAGCTCCTATCGGGCGCTGGCGCAGCGCTACCTGCCGCGCGGTGCCGGTGCGGTGTTCACCTTCGGGGTGAAGGGCGGCTATGCGGCCGGGGTGAAGATGGTGGAGCAGGTGCGGCTCTTTTCGCATCTCGCGAATATCGGCGACACGCGCAGCCTGATCCTGCACCCCGCCTCCACCACGCATCGCCAGTTGTCCGACGCGCAACGCATCGCCGCCGGCGCCGGGGACGACGTGATCCGCCTGTCGATCGGGATCGAAACGGCCGCGGATCTGATCCGCGACCTGGATCAGGCGCTGGGCGGCTAGAAAGCCACGTCCAGCCGGTATTCCCGCGCCGCGGTGGCGGCGAACATCGCGCGCTTTTCCGCGGCCGAAGCGCCGGCGGCGATGCGCTTGAGCGCGTTCCACAGCGGCACCCAGCCGATGCCCATCTTCTCGACCGGGAAGTTGCTCTCGAACAGGCAGCGGTCCGGCCCGAACGCCTCGATGCAAGTCTCGATCCAGGGCCGCCACAGCGCGGCCAGTTGCTCCGAGCGCGGTGGCGCGGGCGCGGTGCCGTAGTCGAACGCCGCCAGCCGCATCATCATTCCGCCCAGCTTCACCACCACGTTCGGGCAGGTGGCGACCTCGGCGATCGCGCGTTTCCAGGCGGCGAACACCTCGTCGCCGCGTCCGCTGTAGCGGCCGTAGCCGAGCGGGCCGCCGCAATGGCCGAGGATCAGCCGCGCCTGCGGCACCGCGCGGGCCAGCGCGGTCACCTCGTGCAGTTGCGGATGGAACACCCAGGCGTCCAGCGACAGGTCGTGCGCGGCCAGCCGGCGCAGCCCGGCGCGGAAATCCTCGCGCAGATACAGGCCGGGCGCCGCCGCGCCGTTGCCGATCACCGGATCGGCATCGAAGTTGCCGGAATGGCGCACGCCGCGGAACCGCCCGCCGCCGGCGCGCAGATGCGCCGCCAGCACCGGCTCGACCGCGTCGCCCAGCGTGAGGTCGGCGAAGCCGACGATCCCGGCGGCGATCCTTGTCGGCCCGTACTGGCCGGAGCGGCTCATCGCCGCGATGCCGGCGACGAACTCGGTCTCGCCCACCGGGCGCAGCGCCTCCGGCCCGCCGGCGCGGTACATCGCGTGGCATTGCAGGAACACGGTGGCGACGGTGCGGTGGCCGGAACCGAGTTCCGCGGCGAATTCGTGGATCAGGTAGCGATGGTCCGGCCGCTGCCACAGATGGTGGTGCGCATCGACGATCGGCAGGTCGGGTTCCAGCACGTCCTCGGCCGCCGCGCGGGCGAGCCAGGCGTCGTTCGGGGCGCGCACGCGGCCGAAAGGCGTGGGGCTGGCGGACATCTGCTTCCTCCCTCCCGCGCCCATCCGGCCGCGGGCTACATCTGGCGTTCGGCGATCAGCTGCTTGATCGAGGCGATCGCCTTCGCCGGGTTCAGCCCCTTCGGGCAGGTATCGGTGCAGTTCATGATGGTGTGGCAGCGATACAGCTTGAACGGGTCTTCCAGCGCATCCAGCCGGTCCCCGGTCGCCTCGTCACGCGAGTCGGCGATCCAGCGATAGGCCTGCAACAGCACCGCGGGGCCGAGGTAGCGGTCGCCGTTCCACCAGTAGCTGGGGCAGGAGGTGGTGCAGCAGAAGCACAGGATGCACTCCCACAGCCCGTCCAGCTGCGCGCGTTCGGCGATGCTCTGCTTGCGCTCCCCGTCCGGCGGCGGCGGGGTTTCGGATTTCAGCCAGGGCTCGATGCTGCGCAGCTGCGCGTAGGCCTGGCTCAGGTCCGGCACCAGGTCCTTCACCACCGGCATGTGCGGCAGGGGCGTGATGCGCACCGCGCCCGT
>JAJZVS010000158.1 GCA_021845555.1 Pseudomonadota bacterium | reverse complement strand
GCGTCGAGCCGTGCCGCCAGCCCCGGTGCGGCGGCGGTGGCGCGCGCCGGGTCGGCCGCCAGAGCGCCGGCGATCGCCGCCTGTTCCAGCAGAGCCAGCGGGATGCCGCCGGCCAGGCGGCGCAGCCGCAGCGTCGCCTCGCGCAGCCAGGCCACCTCGGTGCCGAGTTCGGCGGCGGCGAACTCCCTGCCGTCGGCGTAGGCGAGGCGCGCGCCGTCCAGCGCCTTGTCGAGCAGGAAGGACTCCAGCGCGCGGTCGTCCTTCAGGTAGCGCTCGTCGTTGCCGCGCTTGGCGCGGAACAACGGCGGTTGGGCGATATACAGGAACCCGCGCTCGATCAGTTCCGGCATCTGGCGGAAGAAGAAGGTCAGCAGCAGCGTGCGGATATGCGAGCCGTCCACGTCGGCGTCGGTCATGATGACGATGCGGTGGTAGCGCAGCTTGGCGAGCGAGAACCCACCCTGCTCCGGCTCCCCGGCGCCGATGCCGGTGCCGAGCGCGGTGATCAGCGTGCCGATCTCGGCGCTGCCCAGCATGCGGTCGAAGCGGGCGCGCTCCACGTTCAGGATCTTGCCCTTCAGCGGCAGGATCGCCTGGAACTTGCGGTCGCGCCCCTGCTTGGCGGACCCGCCGGCGGAATCGCCCTCGACGATGAAGATTTCCGACTTTGCCGGGTCGCGCTCCTGGCAATCGGCCAGCTTGCCGGGCAGGGAGGACACATCGAGCACGCCCTTGCGCCGCGTCAGGTCGCGCGCCTTGCGCGCCGCCTCGCGCGCCGCCGCGGCGTCCATCACCTTGCCGACCAGCGCCTTGGCTTCCTTGGGATGCGTCTCCAGCCAGTGCGACAGCGCGTCCGCCACCGCCGCCTGCACCACCGGCTGCACTTCCGAGCTGACCAGCTTGTCCTTGGTCTGCGAGGAGAATTTCGGGTCCGGCACTTTCACCGACAGCACCGCGGTCATGCCCTCGCGGATATCCTCGGGCGCGAGTTGCAGGCTGTCCTTCTTGCCCATCCCGTCGGCGTATTTGGACACCACGCGGGTCAGCGCGGCGCGGAAGCCGGCCAGATGGGTGCCGCCGTCGCGCTGGAGGATGTTGTTGGTGAAGCAGAGCATCGTCTCGTGGAAACTGTCGTTCCACGACAGCCCGAACTCGACGCGAATGCCGAGTTGGTCCTCGGCGGTCTTCAGGTTGACCGGCGGGGCGAACACCGCGGTCTTGGCGCGGTCCAGCCACTCGACGAAGGCTACCAAACCGCCGTCGTAGCGCATCGTCACTTCCTGCGCCGGCGCGTGCCGCTCGTCGCGCAAGGTGATGGCGAGGCCGGAATTGAGGAAGGCGAGTTCGCGCAGCCGGCGTTCCAGCACCGCGAAATCGAATTCGGTATGGGTGAAGGTCGCGGGACTCGGCTTGAAGATGACTTCCGTGCCGCTGACCCGCTCGGTCGGGCCGGCGATGGCGAGCGGGGCGTCCGCGTTGCCGTCGTGAAAGCGGATCAGGTGCTCCTGGCCGTGGCGCCAGATCCGCACCTCCATCCATTCGGACAGCGCGTTCACCACCGCCGCGCCGACGCCGTGCAGCCCGCCCGAGACCTTGTAGGAGTTCTGGTTGAACTTGCCGCCGGCGTGCAGCCGCGTGAGGACCACTTCGGCGGCGGAGACGCCTTCCTCGGGGTGGATATCGGTCGGGATGCCGCGCCCGTCGTCACGCACGGTCACGCTGCCGTCGCCGTTCAGGACCAGCTCGACGTTGTGGGCGAAGCCGGCCTGGGCCTCATCGACCGCGTTGTCGATGATCTCGAAGGCCATGTGGTGCAGGCCGGAGCCGTCGTCGGTGTCGCCGATATACATCCCCGGCCGTTTGCGGACGGCGTCGAGTCCCTTCAGGACCGAGATCGAGGACGCGTCGTAGGCGTCTGATTCAGGCGGCAAGGCGGCGTTGTCGGACATGCCGAGGGATCACTCCGTGGCGCTGGCGGGAATACTCTAGATATATAACCGCCAGCGCCGCGCAGGGACAGGGGGGAGCGCCGCTTCCGCCCGACGTCACGACGCCGCCCCGCCGGCGAAGCGCGCGTCCCTCGCCAGCCCGCCGTCCCCGACACGCAGCGCCTCGGCCGCCTCGGCCAGGGGCAGGAAGGTCTCGGCGTCGGTGCCGCTCAGCAGGGTCTGCGCCGGCAGCGCGGCCAGGGCGGCGAATAGCGCCTCCCGGCGGGCGGGGTCCAGATGCACCGCCGGCTCGTCCAGCAGCAGCAGCGGGGCGAAGCCGCGCGCCGCGGCGATCAGCCCGGCGTGGGCCAGGATCAGCCCGACCAGCAGGGATTTCTGCTCACCGGTGCTGGCCAGTGCGGCAGGGCGCCCGCTGGCGGCGTCGCGCAGCGCGAGGTCGCTACGATGCGCCCCCAGCGCGGCGGAGCCGGCGGCCGCGTCGCGGGCGCGGTTCGCTGCCAGTTGATCGCGCAGCCACTGCTCCACCGCGAGCGCCGGGGTCTCGCGCAGCCGCTCGGCGATCGGGCAGGCCAGGGCGGCGCGCGCGGGCGGGAACCCGGCGATCGCCGCGCCGGCCAGCGCCGCGTCCAGCCGCGCCACCAGGCCGGCGCGGGCGGCGGCGGCGGCCACGCCGTGCCGGGCCATCTCGTCCTCCAGGCCCGCCAGCCAGGCCTGCTCGCTCCGCCCGGCGCCGCGCGCGAGCAGGCGGTTCCGCCCCGCCATGGCGGCGTCATGCGCCGCCACTTCCCGCGCATGCCCAGGTTCCAGCGCCCACACCAGCCGATCGAGAAAGCGGCGGCGGCCGGAGGCGGCTTCGACGAAAAGCCGGTCCATCTGCGGGGTCAGCCAGACCGCGGCCAGCCGCGCGGCCACCTCCGCCTGGCTGCGCGGGGCCGCGCCGTCGAGGCGGAAGGCCCGCCGGTCCGCCGGTCCGTCCGGCGGCGAGCCGGTGCCGATGTCGAGCCGACCGGCGGGGGTAAGAAACCGTCCCGCGACGGCCCAAGGGGCTGGCGCAGGGGCTGGTGCAAGGGCGGCCAAAGGGGCAGGCCAAGGGGCAAGCGGGACAGGCCCCTGCGCCGGCGCCGCGCGGCGCGGCAGGTCGGCGGTGCGCGCCCCGCGCAGGCCGCGGCCGGGCACGAGCAGCGAGACCGCCTCCAGCAGGTTGGTCTTGCCGCTGCCGTTGGGGCCGAACAGCACGCTGATCCGCGCCCCCGGCTGCCAGGTCAGGGCGGCGTAGCTGCGGAACCCGGTCAGGCTGAGCCGGATCAGGCGCAAGGCGGGGCGCGGAAACACGCGATCGATCACGCTGTAGCCCCCGGCGGCGGAACGCCGCCCGCCGCGCTACGCCGTCGCGCCCCCCTGGGCGAGGCGAAACGGCGCGGCCGGATAGACGCCGAGCACCCGGACTTCCGAGGAGAAGAACGACAATTCTTCCAGCGCGCGGCGCAGCGCCGGCTGATCGGGGTGGCCGTCCACGTCGCACAGGAACTGGGTGGCGGTGAACTCCCCGCCCAGCATGTAGCTCTCCAGCTTGGTCATGTTGACGCCGTTGGTGGCGAACCCGCCGAGCGCCTTATAGAGCGCGGCCGGCACGTTGCGGACGCGGAAGACGAAGGTCGTCATCAGCGGCCCGGCGGAAGCCGGGTCCGGCGTGCGCGGCCGGGGCGCCATCACATAGAATCGAGTCGTGTTGTGCGCCGCGTCCTCGACATTCGTCCGCAGGATCTCGAGCCCGTAGATCTCGGCCGCCAGCGCCGAGGCGATCGCCGCCTCGGCCGGGGTGTTCCATTCCGCCACCAGCTTGGCCGCGCCGGCGGTATCCGCCTCCACCACCGCCGCGAGACCGTGGTCGCGCAGGAAATGCCGCACCTGGCCGAGCGCGACCGGATGCGAATGGGCGCGGCGGAGGTCGCCCATCTTTGTCCCGCGCGGCACCAGCAGGCAGTGCTCCACGCGCTGGAAATGCTCGCCCACGACGAACAGGCCCGAGCCCGGCAGCAGGTGGTGGATGTCCGGCACCCGCCCGGCCAGGCTGTTCTCGCACGGCAGCATGGCGAGCGCGGCGCGCCCGTCCCGCACCGCCGCGATCGCCGCCTCGAACGACTCGCAGGGCAGGGTGGGCATGCCGGGAAACGCGAACCGGCAGGCGAGGTCGGAATAGGCGCCGGGCAGGCCCTGGAAGGCGATGGTGTCGGTCATGGGGTCTCCTCGGCGGCGAGGATCCGCCGCGCGCGTTCGAGATCCGCCGGGGTATCGACCCCGAACGGTCCGTGCGCCACCCGGGCGCAGGCGATTCGCATCCCCGCCTCCAGCGCGCGCAGCTGTTCCAGCTTCTCCCGCCGCTCCAGCGGGCTCTCCGGCAGGGCGACGAAGCGGGCGAGCGCGTCGCGGCGATAGGCGTAGATGCCGATATGGTGCCAGCGCGGGCCGTCCCCCCAGGGAATGGCGGCGCGGGAGAAATAGAGTGCCGGCGCCACCGCGGCACCGGGGGCGAAGGCGCAGGCGGCTTTCACGAAGGAGGCGGTGGCGGCTTCGGCGTCATCGGCGATCGGGGCCACCAGCGTGCCGATATCCACCGCCGGATCGGCGAGCGGCAGCAGCGCGGCGCGCAGCGTCTCCGGCGCCAGGGTGGGAAAATCGCCTTGCAGGTTCACCACCACGTCGTGCTGCCCGGTGGGATCGAGTGTGGCCAGCGCGGCATGCACCCGATCGGATCCGGAGGGCAGGTCGGGATCGGTCAGCACCGCGCGCCCGCCGGCGGCGCGCACCGCGTCGGCGATCGCGGCGTCGCCGCAGGCCACCGCGACCGGGCCGATGCCGGCCGCCTGGGCGCGCTCCATGACCCGCACGATCATCGGCTTGCCGGCGATGTCGGCCAGCGGCTTGCCGGGCAGGCGGGTGGCGGCGAGGCGGGCGGGAATGACGACGATCGGCGTCATGCGGTTGCGACCATCGGCGACGGCGTGAAGTGTGGCGGATGCGGCATGGGTGGATTGCGGCTCCCCGGTCGTTTCCCTATGGTGCGCGGCACCTTATGGACGCAGAGGGCCGGGCGCAACGCTGCGCCGGACCCTGTCTGCGGGCAACGGATCGGAACTCGGCGGGGAAGTCGCTACGTATGGACAGCATGAACGTCAACAAGGCGGTCGCGGCGGTGCTGGTCGCCGGGATCGCATTCTTTCTCACCGGGATGCTCGGCGACAACCTGATCACCGTGACGCCGCCGGCCAAGCCGCCGTTCGCGGTGCCGGGGGCGCAGGTCGCTTCCTCTGGCGGCGCCGCGGCGAAGCCGGCCGGACTGCCGCCGATCGCGCCGCTGCTGGCCTCCGCCGATCTGGCGAAGGGCAAGCAATTCGTGACCCAGGTCTGCGCGGCCTGCCACAGCCTGAACAAGGGCGGCAAGCCGATCGTCGGGCCCAATCTGTGGGGCATCGTCGGCGCGCCGCACGACCATGAGGCCGGATTCGCGTATTCCGACGCGCTGGAGAAGTTCAAGGGCAAGCCCTGGACCTATGCGGCCTTGAACGAGTGGCTGTTCAAGCCCGCGGCCTACGCGCCCGGCACGCATATGACGTTCGCCGGCATTCCCGATGCCAAGCTGCGCGCGGACGTGATCGACTATCTGCACACGCTTGCCGATACGCCCGAGCCGTTGCCGAAGCCCGAGGCCGCCGCGCCGGCGGCCGCGCCTGCCAAGGCCGCCGCGGCAACGGCGGGCGGCGGGTTCGACGCGATGCTGGCGCATGCCGACGTGGCCAAGGGCAAGCAATTTGCCGGGCAGGTCTGCGCGATGTGCCACACGCTGAACGAGGGCGGGAAGCCGAGCATCGGCCCCAATCTGTATGGCGTGGTCGGCGGGCCGCACGACCATGAAGCCGGGTTCCACTACTCGGCGGCGCTGGAAAAGTTCAAGGGCAAGCCCTGGACCTTCGATGCGCTGAACAAGTGGCTGACCAAGCCGGCGGCCTATGCGCCAGGGACGTTGATGACCTTCGCCGGCATCCCGCAGGAGCAACTGCGTGCCGACGTGATCGCCTATCTCGACACGCTGGCGAAGACGCCGGTACCGCTGCCCAAGCCTGCGGCAGCTGCGCCGGCCGCTCCGGCGCCGGCGGCTGCCCCCGCGCCGGCGGCTGCGCCTGCCAAGGCCGCCGCCGCCACGCCTGCGCCGAGCGGGTTCGACGCGATGCTGGCGCATGCCGACGTGGCCAAGGGCAAGCAATTTGCCGGGCAGGTCTGCGCGATGTGCCATACGCTGAACGAGGGCGGGAAGCCGGGCATCGGCCCCAATCTGTATGGCGTGGTCGGCGGCCCGCACGACCATGAGGCCGGATTCCACTACTCGGCGGCGCTGGAGAAGTTCAAAGGCAAGCCCTGGACCTTCGATGCGCTGAACAAGTGGCTGACCAACCCGGCGGCCTATGCGCCCGGCACGCTGATGACGTTCGCCGGCATCCCGCAGGAGCAACTGCGCGCCGACGTGATCGCCTATCTCGACACGCTGGCGAAGACCCCGGTGCCGCTGCCGGGGGCGCCGGCCGGGGGCGGCAAATAACCGACCGGGACGCTCTGGTCGCGGCCGCCGAGGCCGCGGCCGACGTCGCCGGCGCGGTCATCCGCCCGCTGTTCCGCTCCCGGCTGGACACCGAGGCGAAATCCGACCAGAGCCCGGTGACGCTGGCCGATCGCGGCGCCGAACAGGCGATGCGCGCCGTGCTTTCCACCCGGTTCCCCGACCATGGGATCGAGGGGGAGGAGTTCGGCATCGACCGCCCGGCGGCGCGCTACCGCTGGTTGCTCGATCCGATCGACGGCACCCGCGCCTTCATCACCGGACGGCCGATCTTCGGCACGCTGATCGCGCTGCTGGAAGACGATGCGCCGATCCTCGGCCTGATCGACCAGCCGGTGACCGGGGAGCGCTGGATCGGCGCGGCCGGTCGCGCCACGATCTTCCGCGGTCCCTATGGCGGTGCGGCCGGCTGCCGGTCCTGCTCCGTCCTGGCGCAGGCCGAACTCTCCGCCACCAGCCCGGAGATGCTGGGACCGCACCGCGCGATCTGGGACCGGCTGGCCGCGGCTTCCCGCCGCGTGACCTGGGGCGGGGATTGCTATGCCTATGGGCTGCTGGCGCTGGGGCAGATCGACGTGATTGCCGAGGCCGACCTCAAACCCTGGGATTGGGCGGCGCTGGTGCCGGTGATCGAAGGTGCCGGGGGACGCGTGACCGATTGGTCCGGCCGGACGCTGCGGCGGGACGGGGACGGGCGGGCGCTCGCGGTGGGGGATCCGGCGCTGCTGGCCCCGGCGGTCCGGCTGCTCGGCGGGTGAGGCGATGGGTGGCAGCGGCGGCAACCGTCTGATGCCATGGCGCCCCGGCCGGGGGGCATGGCACCTGTCGTTGCTGCGGTTTCTTGCGATCCTCCTCTGCTGGCTGACCGTCCCGGTCCTTGCCGCCCCGCTGCCAGCCACCCCGCTGCCAGCCACCCCTTCGCCAGCCGTTACGCCGCCCGCCACCCCGGTGACGGTCAGCGACGGCATCACCGTGCTCGGCACGCCGAAGCTGCCGCCCGATTTTCCGTATTTCCCCTATGTGAACCCGAACGCCCCCAAGGGCGGCACGGTCACGATCGCGGCCACCGGATCCTTCGACAGCTTCAACCCCTTCATCCTGCGCGGGACCGCGGCGGTCGGGCTGATCGGTCCGTGGATCATGATGCCCGGCGGGTCCAATGCGGGCGCCTCGGTCGGGCATGTCTGGGAAAGCATCCTTACGCCCTCAGCCGACGAGGTCGCCACCGGCTACTGCCATATCTGCAAAACGGTGGAGATGCCGGCCGACCACAGCTGGGTGGCGTTCACGCTGCACCATCGTGCCCGGTTCTCGGACGGGCACCCGCTGACCTCGGCGGATGTCGTCTGGACGTTCCACACGCTGCTGAAATATGGCGTTCCCGGCTACCGGATCCAGTTTGCCGGCGTGCGCGACGTGACGGCGGACGGGCCGTACCGCGTCGTGTATCACCTGGCCCCGGGGGCGGATCGCTCGTTGCCGCTGGTGCTTGGCGAACTGCCCGTGCTGCCCAGGTATTGGTTCGCCGGGCGCGACTTCAGCCAGCCGTTGCGCGCCGCCCCGCCAGGCTCCGGCCCCTATCGCATCGCCAGCTTCAAGCTTGGCCGCAGCATCACCTATGTGCGCGATCCGCATTGGTGGGCGCGGGATCTGCCGACCTCGATCGGCACCAACAACTTCAATACCGTGCGGATCGAGTATTTCCGCGACGCGACGGTGGCGCTGGAGGCGTTCAAGGCCGGCGAGATCGATCTCCGCGCCGAGAATATCGCCAAGACCTGGGCCACTGGCTACGATTTTCCGGCGGTGCATCAGGGACTGGTCATCAAGACGACCATCCGCCACCATCTGCCGACCGGAATGCAGGGCTGGGTGATGAACACCCGCCGGCCGATCTTCGCCAATCCGCTGGTGCGCGAAGCGCTGGCCGAGGCGTACGATTTCCAATGGGCCAACAAGAACCTGTTCTACGGCGCCTATCAGCGG
>JAJZVS010000157.1 GCA_021845555.1 Pseudomonadota bacterium | reverse complement strand
CGATCAGCCCGGATTCGATCTCGGCCGCCGCCGCACGCAGCGCCTGATCGGTCAGCCCCGCCTTGCGGGCGGCACGGGAAAAGCCTCGGTTCTTCAGGATCCGCAGGCGCATCTATACAACCCGGTGGTACGGTTGGCAAGGGAGAATGCGCCATCTGACCGTGCAAACCTGACCAAACCGTTTCCCGCCCCCCGATCACTCCCCGGCGCCTGCCCCCGACACCCGCAGCGGCACCAGCAGCACCAGGCCCACCACCCCCAGCGCCCCCGCCACCACGAACACCTCCAGCGCCGGCAGCGCCGCCACCACCGGCGCGGCCACGCTCGGCGCCGCCGCCTGCGCCAGCAAGGGCGGCACCGCGAGCCAGCCGAGCAGTGCCGCGTAGCCGCCCGGCCCGAAGATCGCCAACGGCAAGGTGCCGCGGTTGATCGAGAGGATCCCGTTGCTCATGCCGTACAGCAGCGCGAACGCGACCACCGCCGCCGGCCCGCCCAGCGCCAGCACCGCGACCCCGAGCGGCAGCAGCGTCGCGGCCAGCCGCGCGCGGGCGAGCACGCCCCACCACCGGTCCACCGTCCAATCGACGATCCGCCCCAGTACCTGCCCCGGCCCGATCAGCGCCGCCGCCAGCACCGCGTGCCCGGCGCTCAGGCCCAGCGCCTGGAACAGGTGCAGCACATAGACCGCGATCGCCGAGGTGATCAGCCAGCGCAAGGTGAAGAAGCCCGAGAGGCAGGTGAGGGCCATCGTCCGTCCATGCCCCGCCGGCCCGGTCCGCGTCCGCGGCGCGACGGCCGGCGCTGGCCCCGCCTTCGGCACGGCCAGGAGGATCAGCGGCAGGTTCACCGCCAGCAGCACTCCGGCATAGATCAGCAGGGTCGTGCGCCATCCGAACAGATGCACCAGCGCGGTGCTGGCGGGCCAGAACACGGTGCTGGAGAAGCCGGCCACCAGGGTGATCCCGGTGATCACCGGCCCGGCCGCGGTGCCCAGCAGCCGCCCGACGGTGGCGAATGCCGCGTCGTACAGCCCCAGCGCCATGCCGACGCCCAGCACGGTCCATCCCACGTACCACAGCACCAGCCCCGGCGCGGACGCCAGCAGCACCAGGCCGACCGCCAGGATCACCGTGCTGGTCGCCAGCACGCCGCGCCCGCCGTGGCGCTCGATCCAGCGCCCCATCCTTGGTGCGCAGACGCCGGCGACGATCAGCGCCCAGGACAGCGCCCCGACCGTCGCGGTGCGCGACCCGCCGAGGTCGCGCGTTACCACCCCCAGGATCACCGCCGGCAGGTAGAACGTGCTCCCCCAGGCGATCAGCTGGGTCAGCCCGAGCACCACGCTCAGGCGCCGTGTGATCCGCATCCGTCTTGTCCCCCGTCCGGCCGGCGCGCGCCGCATGACCCGGTCGCCTTCGCGCGCCGAGCCCGCCAGCATCGCCCGCGCCGCAGGGCTGGCGCAACACGGCCGTCACCGAATCGCCCTGCGCGCGCGGAAGGCAGCCGGCTTGCCAGCACCGGTCTTGCTTGTATGACTGCACGGCCCGCTCTCCCGCCGTCGTCAGGTGCCGCGCCCGATGTCCGACGCTCCCTCTGCCCGTCTTGCCGTCGATATCGGCGGCACCTTCACCGATCTCGCGTTGGAACACGGCGGGCGGATGCACACCGCCAAGGTGCTGACCACGCCGGCGGCGCCGGAGCAGGCGGTGCTCGCCGGCCTCGGCCTCGTGCTCGCAGAGGCGGGGATCGCGCCGGCGGAAGTGGCGATCGTCGTTCACGGCACCACGCTTGCCACCAACGCGATCATCGAGCGCAAGGGTGCCCGCACCGCGCTCATCACCACCGAGGGGTTCCGCGACGTCCTCGCGATGGGCAACGAGAGCCGCTACGACCAGTACGACCTCAACATCGTGCTGCCCGAGCCGCTGGTGCCGCGCCACCTGCGCCTGCCGGTGCCGGAACGGCTGGATAACGAAGGCCGCGTGCTGCGCCCGCTAGACGAAGCCGCCGTGCGCGCGCTGATCCAAGTGCTGCGCGACGAAGCGGTGGAGGCGGTGGCGGTGGGCTTCCTGCACGCCTTCGTCAACCCGGCGCACGAACGTCGGGTGCGCGAGATCCTGGCCGAGGCGCTGCCTGAGCTGCCGGTTTCCCTGTCCTGCGAGGTCTCGCCGGAGATGCGCGAATGGGAGCGCTTCTCGACCACCGCGGCCAACGCCTATGTGCAACCGCTGATGGCGCGCTACCTGCGCCGGCTGGAGGCGGGTCTGGCCGCGCGCGGCGTGGGCGCGCCGCTGTTCCTGATGCTCTCGGGCGGCGGCCTGACCACGGTGGAGACTGCCTGCCGCTTTCCGATCCGCCTGGTGGAAAGCGGTCCAGCCGGGGGCGCGATCTTCGCTGCCGGCATCGCGCGGGCTTGCGGCCTCGACCAGGTGGTGTCGTTCGACATGGGCGGCACCACGGCGAAGATCTGCCTGATCGACGGCGGCACGGCGCAGACCGCGCGCAGCTTCGAGATTGCCCGGGTCGGGCGGTTCAAGAAGGGTTCCGGCCTGCCGCTGCGCATCCCGGTGATCGAGATGGTGGAGATCGGCGCCGGCGGCGGCTCGCTCGCGCAGGTGGACGCGCTCGGGCGCATCGCCGTCGGGCCGGAAAGCGCCGGGGCCGATCCCGGTCCGGCTTGCTACGGACACGGCGGCACGCGCCCGGCGGTGACGGACGCGAACCTGCTGCTCGGCCGCTACGATCCGGCCCGCTTTGCCGGCGGCTCCATGACGCTGGACCCCGCCGCCGCGCGGGCGGCGATGGCGGAGGCGGTGGCCGGCAAGCTCGGCCTGTCGCCGGAGCTCGGCGCGCTCGGCGTGATCGAGATGGTCGATGAGAACATGGCCAACGCCGCGCGCGTGCACGCGATCGAATCCGGCAAGACCTTCGCCGGGCGCGCGCTGATCGCCTTCGGCGGCGGCGGGCCGGTGCATGCCTGCCGGGTGGCCGAGAAACTCGGCGTCGCGCATGTGCTGATCCCGCGTGGCGCCGGGGTGGGCAGCGCGATCGGTTTCCTGCGCGCGCCGGTGAGCTTCGAGGTGGTGCGCAGCCTGTATCAGCGCTTCTCCAGCTTCGACGCCGCCGCGGTGACCGCGCTGCTGGCGGAGATGGAGGCAGAGGCCGGCGCGGTGGTCGCTTCAGGCAGTTTTGGCGCCGCCACGACCGGGCGGCGGCTGGCCTTCATGCGCTATGTCGGCCAGGGGCACGAGATCCCGGTGCCGTTGCCCGCCGGCCCGCTGTCCGCCGCCGACGTGCCGGCGATCCGTGCTGCCTACGACCGCGAATACGCCCGCTTCTATGATCGCCCGGTGCCGGGATCGGATGTCGAGATCATGAGCTACGCGGTGCTGGTGACCACCGTCGCCGCCCCGCCCGCCGCGCCGGAAGCAGCCGAGGCTCTGGACGCAACGGCGCACCCCGTCGGCACCAATGCGGTGCGCGACACCGTGACCGGGGAAGTGACCCCCTGGGAGGTTTACGACCGCGCCGCGCTCGCCCCCGGCGCCCGCCTCGCGGGGCCGGCGATCGTCGCCGAGGACGAGACCTCCACCCTGGTCGGCCTCGGCTGGACCGCTTCGGTGGACGGGTTCGGCTACCTGCACCTGCGGCGCGCGGGCGGTTGACCGGCACGGAGACCGGCGGGGCGAAGCGGGTCATCCTCTCGGCGGATGACTTCGGCCTGTCGGTGACGGTGAACGAGGCGATCGAGCGGGCACATCGCGTCGGCATCCTGGGCGCGGCCAGCCTGATGGTGGCGGGTCCGGCCGCCGCCGACGCGGTGCGCCGCGCCCGTGCGCTGCCGGGGCTGCGGGTCGGGCTGCATCTGGTGGTGATCGAGGGGCCGGCGGTCCTGCCGCCCGCGTCCATCCCCGATCTGGTCGATGCCGAGGGCCAGTTCCCATCCGATCAGCTTCGCCTCGGTCTGCGCTACGCCTTCGCCCCGCGCGTCCGCCGCCAGCTGGCTGCCGAGATCCGCGCCCAGTTCGCCGCCTTCGCCGCGACCGGCCTGACGCTCGACCACGCCGACGCGCATAAGCACATGCACCTGCATCCGACCGTGGGGCGGCTGATGAGTGCGATCGGGCGCGACTTCGGCCTGCGCGCGCTGCGCGTTCCGGCCGAGCCGCCCGGCGTGATCGCGGCGGCCGGCGGGCGGCCGGGTTTCGGCGATCGCGCGCTGTTCCGCTGGACCCGGCTGCTGCGGACCCAGGCGCGGCGGGCCGGCCTGGTCACCAACGACGCCTGCTTCGGCCTGGCCTGGAGCGGGCACATGACCAGCGCCCGGCTGCTGGCCCTGGCGCCGCGTCTGCCGGCGGGACTGAGCGAAATCTACTTCCATCCGGCCAGCCGCCGCGACGATGATCTGGTCCGGCTGATGCCCACCTACCAGCATACGGCGGAGCTCGAAGCGCTCTGCGATCCCGGCGTGGCCGCGGCGCTGGCGCGCGCCGGGGCGCATCGGACCACCTATGGCGAGGAGACGACGGCATGACCCCGATCAAGCCCGCGACGCGCTATCCCGATCTGGACGACCCGCAGGCGCGCCCGCGCTACACCGGCATCCCGACCTTCTTCCGCACGCCGCATACCGAGGTGCCGGGGGAGGTCGATATCGGCCTGATCGGCGTGCCGTTCGACGGTGGGGTGACGAACCGGGCCGGGGCGCGGCATGGCCCGCGCGCGGTACGCGAGCAATCGGCGCTGCTGCGCCGGTTCAACGGCGCGACCGGCATCGCGCCTTTCGCCGCCGCGCGGGTGCGCGACCTCGGCGATTGCTGGATCGAGTTCCCCTTTGCCCTGGAAGGCGCGCTCGACGAGATCGCGGCGTTCTACCGGGGCGTGCTCGGTGCCGGGGTGGTGCCGGTCTCGGTCGGCGGGGACCATTCCGTCAGCCTGCCGATCCTGCGCGCGCTCGGCGCGGCCCGCGGGGACGGCGCCAGGCTCGGCATGGTGCATATCGACGCGCATGGCGACACCGGGGACGACTACATGGGCTCGCGCTTTCACCACGGCGCGCCGTTCCGCCGCGCGGTGGAGGAGGGGCTGCTCGATCCCGCCCGCGTGGTGCAGATCGGCCTGCGCGGCACCACCAACGATCCGGCGCTGTGGGCATTCAGCACCGAGAGCGGCATGCGCGTGATTGGCATGGACGCGTTCCAGGACCAGGGCTGGCAGGCCGCCGCGGCGGCGGCGCGGGAGGTGATCGGCACCGGTCCGGCCTATCTCACCTTCGACATCGACAGCCTGGACCCGGCCGAGGCGCCCGGCACCGGCACGCCGGAAGCGGGTGGCATCACCATGCGCGAGGCGCTGCGCCTGCTGCGCGCGCTGCGCGGGCTCGATTTCGTCGGCGCCGATCTGGTGGAGGTATCGCCGCCGTTCGATGTCGGCGGGATCACCGCGTTCAACGGCGCTTCCGTCCTGTTCGAACTTCTGTGCCTGGTGGCGGAAGCCTGGGAGGCGCGGCGGGCGGGGATCGGGTAGGCGGTGCGAAAGGACGGGGGCGGGAACGCTTCCCCCCGTCCCCGAAGCCCGGCCTACGACCGCCCCAGCGCCTGCACGATCTCCTCGGTCATCTTCTTCGCGTCGCCGAACAGCATCATCGTGTTCGGCCGGAAGAACAGCTCGTTGTCCACCCCGGCATAGCCGGATGCCATCGAGCGCTTGATGAACAGCACGGTCCCCGCCTTCTCCACCTCCAGGATCGGCATGCCGTAGATCGGCGAGGCTTTGTCGGTCTTGGCGGCGGGGTTGGTGACGTCGTTCGCCCCGATCACATAGGCCACGTCGGCGGTGGCGAATTCGTTGTTGATCTGCTCGAGTTCGAACACTTCGTCGTACGGCACGTTCGCTTCGGCCAGCAGCACGTTCATATGGCCCGGCATGCGCCCGGCCACCGGATGGATGGCGTATTTCACCTCCACCCCTTCCTTCTTCAGCGTATCGGCCATCTCGCGCAGCGCGTGCTGCGCCTGCGCCACCGCCATGCCGTAGCCCGGCACGATGATGACCTTCGACGCGTTCTTCAGGATGAACGCGGCATCGTCGGCGTTGCCGCTTTTCACCGTGCGGTCCGTCACTGCCCCGGCCGGCCCCGCCACCGCGGTTTCGCCGCCGAAGCCGCCCAGCAGCACGTTGAAGATGCTGCGGTTCATGCCCTTGCACATCACATAGGACAGGATCGCGCCGGACGCCCCCACCAGCGCCCCGGTCACGATCAGCGCCAGGTTCTGGATCGTGAAGCCGATCCCGCAGGCCGCCCAGCCCGAGTAGCTGTTCAGCATCGAGATCACGACCGGCATATCCGCCCCGCCGATCGGGATGATGATCAGGAACCCCAACCCGAAGGACAGGAATGCCAGGAGCCAGAACAGGATCTGGCTGCCGCCGCTGGCGACGAAGGCGATGATCAGCAGCACCGCCAGGATGGCCAGGCCCAGATTCAACGGGTGCTGCATCGGGAACACGATCGGTGCCCCCTTCATGATCCCTTGCAGCTTGGCGAAGGCGATCACCGCCCCGGTGAAGGTGATGGCGCCGATGGTCACGCCCAGCGACATCTCGATCAGGCTCTCGGTATGGATCGCCCCCGGCACGCCGATGCCGAACGCCTCCGGCCCGTTCAGTGCCGCGGCGGCCACGAACACCGCCGCCAGCCCGACCAGCGAGTGGAACGCCGCCACCAGCTGCGGCAGCGCGGTCATCTGGATGCGCCGCGAGACGATCACCCCGACCGCGCCGCCGATGACGATGGCCAGCAGGATCAGCCCATAGCCGGCGCCGTCGATCCGGTAGCCGATCAGGGTGGCGAGCACCGCGATCGCCATGCCCGCCATGCCGAACTGGTTGCCGCGCCGCGAGGTGGCGGGGCTCGACAGGCCGCGCAGCGAGAGGATGAACAGGACGGCGGCGATCAGATAGAAGAGGTTGGTCACATTCTGCGACATCGCTGCGGCCTAGCCTTGCTTGCGGCGGAACATCGCCAGCATCCGGTACGTAATGAAGAAGCCACCGAAGATGTTCACCGAGGCCAGCAGCACGGCGATGAAGCCGAAGCCGCGCGACCAGCCGGTGATCCCGATCCCGGCGGCCAGGATCGCGCCGACCACGATCACCGAGCTGATCGCGTTGGTCACCGCCAGCAGCGGCGAGTGCAGCGCCGGGGTCACGTTCCAGACCACGTAGTAGCCCACGAAACAGGCCATCACGAAGACCGAGAACAGGTAGATGAACGGGATGCCCGTCACCGCCTGCGGCCCGGCGGTCGCGGCGACGTGGGCCCAGGCGGCGGTATGCGCGGCAAGCGCCTGCGCCTGGGCGGCGAGGCGCGCGGCCTCGTCAGCCAGTTGGTTCGGATGCATCCGTACTCTCCTCGGTCAGGCCGCCTCGCTCTGGCGTGGCGCGAACTGCGGGTGGACCACCGCGCCGCCGCGCGTCAGCAGCACGCCCTTGACGATATCGTCCTCGGGCGGCAGGCGCGGGGCCTGGGCGTCCTTGTCCCAGAACGTGGTCAGGAAGGTCAGCAGGTTGCGCGCATAGAGCGCGCTGGCGGCGACGGGAATCCGGCCGGGCCAGTTGTGCCAGCCCAGCACCGCGACCCCGTTCGGGGTGAGCACCCGCTCTCCGGGCACCGTGGCGGCGCAGTTGCCGCCGGCGTCGGAGGCGAGATCGACGACCACGCTGCCCGGGCGCATCGCCGCCACCATCTCGGCGGTGACGATCACCGGCGCGCGGCGGCCCATCACCAGCGCGGTGCAGATGACGATGTCGTTCTTGGCCACCGTGGCGGCCATCAACTCGGCCTGCTTGCGGCGGAAGGCGTCGCTCATTTCCTTCGCATAGGCGCCGGTCTGGCTGGCGGTCTCCTCGTCTTCCACGCCGATGAAGGTGGCGCCGAGGGACTTGATCTCCTCCTTGGCCGCCGGACGGACGTCGGTGGCGGAAACGATGGCGCCGAGCCGGCGCGCCGTGGCGATCGCCTGCAAGCCGGCGACGCCGGCGCCGATCACGAACACCCGGGCGGGCGGCACCGTGCCGGCGGCGGTCATCATCATCGCGAAGCCGCGCTGGAACTCCGCCGCCGCTTCGATCACCGCGCGGTAGCCGGCGAGGTTGGCCTGGGAGGACAGCACGTCCATCGCCTGCGCGCGGGTGATGCGCGGCAGCAGTTCCATCGCCGCGGTGTCGATCCCCCCCTCCGCCAGGGCGGGCACCAGCGCGGGATCGCCGAGCGCGCCCGAGGTGCAGACCAGCAGCGCGCCGCGCGGGATCAGCGCGCGGGTGGCGGCATCCGGGGGCTGCACGGCGAAGACGATGCCGGCGCCGGCGAGCGCCGCGGCGGCGTCCGGCGCGATTTCCGCTCCCGCGGCGGCCAGTTCGGCGTCCGGCAGCGACGCCCCCGACCCGGCGCCGGATTCGACCGCGACGGTCAGACCCAAGCCGATCAGGCGCTTCACCGTGTCCGCCGACGCGGCCACGCGCGTCTCATGCGCGCCCCGCTCTTTCAGCACCGCCAGG
>JAJZVS010000001.1 GCA_021845555.1 Pseudomonadota bacterium | reverse complement strand
GCACCAGTTGCGGATCAACCAGCGGATGATCGCGCTGGCCCGCCAGGGGCTCCGCGTGCTGCGCCTGAAGGGCGGGGACCCGCTGGTGTTCGGCCGTGGCGGGGAGGAAGCGCTCGCGCTGGTCGCCGCCGGCATCCCGTTCCGCATCGTCCCCGGCATCAGCGCCGGCGTCGGCGGCACCGCGACGGCGGGCATTCCGCTGACGCACCGGGGGCTGGCGCGCAGCGTCGCCTTCGCGACCGGGCATGATTCGCACGGCGCATTGCCGCAAGACCTCGATCTGCCGGCGCTGTCGCGCGGGGCGGAGGTGCTGGTGCTGTATATGGCGCTGCGCCAGGCCGGCGCGATCGCCGCCACGCTGATCGCGGCCGGGCGCGCCGGGACCGAGCCGGTGGCCTTCGTTGCCGAGGCGACCACCCCGCGCCAGCGCGTGGAACTCGCCACCCTCGCCACCGCCGGGGCGGTCGCCGCCACGCTGCCGCGGCACGCGCCCACGCTGCTGGTGATCGGCCGCACGCTGGCGCTGCGCGCAGTGCTCGCACCCCTGTTGCAAGCCGCGCCGATGACCCTGGCGCCCGCCGCGCTGTCTTCCCCCCAGTTCCTGTCCGCCTGAGGAGCCGCACCCGATGGCCACCCAACCGACCGCGCTCGCCGCCGCCCCGTTTCCCGAGGACCAGCTTGCCCTGCTGGATCGGCTGCTGCGGGAGGCCACGCCCGAGCAGATGCAATGGCTGAGCGGCTATCTCGCCGGCTACCGCGCCGCGGGCGGGCGAACCTTGCCGGCTGCGCCGGCTGCCCCGCCGGCGGCGAAGGCGAAGCTGACAATCCTGTACGCGACCGAGTCCGGAAATGCCGAGGCGCTCGCCGCCGCCGCGCGCAAGGCCGCGCAGAAGCTGGGCTTCGCCGCCAAGGCGGTCGATCTGGCGGAGATGTCTCCGGCGAAGGCAGCGGAGGCCGGCCCGCTGGTGGTGATCGCCTCCACCTGGGGCGAAGGCGATCCGCCGCAGCGCGCCGAGGCGTTCTACGCGGCGCTGATGGCCGCCGACGCACCGCGCTTCGACGGCGTGCGCTACGCCGTGCTGGCGCTGGGCGATCGCGCCTATGTGAATTTCTGCGAGACCGGGCGGCGGATCGATGCGCGCCTGGCCGAACTCGGCGGGCAGCGCGTGGCCCCGCTGGCGGAATGCGACCTCGACTATGCCGCCCCCGCGCGGGCCTGGACCGAGGCGACGCTCGCCGCGCTCGCCCCCGCGCCGGCCGAGGACGGCGCCGCGGTGATCCGCGTCGATTTCGCCCGTGCCCATCCCGCCACGGCGGCGGAGGACGACGCTGCGCCGCGCGTGGCGGAAGCGGAGATCGCCGAGCGCATCCTGCTCAATTCCAGCCGTTCCACCACTGAGACATGGCATGTGGAACTGTCGCTCGCCGGCTCCGGCCTGACGTATGAGCCGGGCGATGCGATCGGCATCGCGCCGCGCAACGATCCGGCGCTGGTGGAGGAACTGCTCGCCGCCGCCGGTCTTGCGGCGGACGCGAGCCTGCACGCGGCGCTGAGCGAGGCGCACGACATCACCACGCTGACATCGCGGCAGATCGGCGCCTATGCGGCGCTGACCGGGGACGCGGCGCTGGCCGAACTCGCGGCCGATCCGGCGCGCGCGGCGGCCTTCGCGCGCGATCGGCAGGTGATCGACCTGCTGGCCGCCGCACCGGCGACGCTGGCGCCCGAGCAGCTGCGCGGCCTGCTGCGCCCGCTGCCGGCGCGGCTCTATTCGGTGGCCTCGGCGCCGGAGGCGGTGGATGGGGACGCGCATCTGCTGATCGGCGCGGTGCGCTGGGACAGCCACGGGCGGGCGCGCAAGGGCGTCGCTTCCACCTATGTCGCCGACCGGCGGCGGGTCGGCGAGACGCTTTCGGTGCACGTGAAACCGAACCCGCATTTCCGCCTGCCGGCCGATGCGGACCGCAAGGTGGTGATGATCGGCCCCGGCACCGGCGTCGCGCCGTTCCGCGGCTTCCTGCAACGCCGCGAGGCGATCGGCGCCACCGGCAACACCTGGCTGTTCTTCGGCGCGCGCCAGTTCACGCATGATTTCCTCTACCAGCTGGAGTTCCAGGACTGGCTGGCCTCGGGCGTGCTCGGGCGGCTCGATCTCGCGTTCTCGCGCGACCAGCCGGAGAAGATCTACGTGCAGGACCGGATGTGGGAGGCGCGCGCCGCGCTGTGGCGCTGGCTGGACGACGGCGCGGCGGTCTATGTCTGCGGCGACGCGAAGGGGATGGCGCGGGACGTGCACGCCACCCTCCTGAGGATCGTTTCCGATGCCACCGGACAGGACGCCGATGGCGCGGCGTCCTGGCTGCGCGCGGCGGCGCAGGACGGGCGCTACAAGCGGGACGTCTATTGATGCGGCCCGCAGCGCCCCCCTCCTCCAGCGAAAGACTGTCCGCATGACCCAGCTTTCCCGCAACGAGACGATCAAGGAACAGAGCCGTTTCCTGCGCGGCACCATCGCCGAGGGCCTGGCCGAAACCGCCACCGGCGCGCTGGCCGAGGACGACACGCAGCTGACCAAGTTCCACGGCATCTATCAGCAGGACGACCGCGACCTGCGCGCCGAGCGGGCGAAGAAGAAGCTGGAAAAGGCATTCAGCTTCATGGCGCGGCTGCGCGTGCCGGGCGGGGTGCTGACGCCGGCGCAATGGATCGCGATGCACGATCTGGCGGCCACCCGCGCCAACGGCACGCTGCGGCTGACCACGCGCCAGACCATCCAGTTCCACGGCATCATCAAGAGCAACCTGCGCCCGGCGATCCAGGCGATCAACGCGGCGATGCTGGACACCATCGCCGCCTGCGGCGATGTCAACCGCAACGTGATCTGCACGCCCAATCCCGCCCGTGCCGCGCTGCACCGCGCGGCGCTGGCGACCGCGCGCGCGCTCAGCGCGCATCTGCTGCCGAAATCGCGCGCCTGGCACGAGATCTTCATCGACGGCACCCAGGTCGCGGGCGGCGAGGCGGAGGACGAGCCGATCCTCGGCCGCACCTACCTGCCGCGCAAGTTCAAGATCGCCATTGCCATCCCGCCGCTGAACGATGTCGATGCCTTCGCCCACGAACTCGGCCTGATCGCGATCGAGGAGCGGGGCCGTATCGCCGGCTACAACGTGGTTGTGGGCGGCGGCATGGGCATGACGCATGGCGAACCGGATACCTTCCCGCGCACCGGCGACCTGATCGGCTTCTGCACGCCCGACCAGGTGCTGGCCGTGGCCGAGCAGGTGGTGACGGTGCAGCGCGACTGGGGCGATCGCGCCGACCGCAAGCACGCGCGGCTGAAATACACGATCGAGCGGCATGGCATCGCCGCCTTCCAGGCCGAGCTGGAACGCCGCCTCGGCTTCGCGCTCGCGCCTGCCCGGCCCTATCGGTTCGAGCGCTCCGGCGATCCCGCCGGCTGGCGGCAGGGCGACGACGGGCGTTGGCATTTCTGCCTGTTCGTCGAGAATGGCCGCGTGCGCGACCTGCCCGGCCGCGCGCTGCTGTCCGGGCTGCGGGCGGTGGCGGAGGCGCATGACGGCACTTTCCTGCTCACGCCGAACCAGAACCTGATCGTCGCCGGGGTGACGGCGGCACGAAAGCCCGCGATCGAGGCGCTGCTTGCCGCGCATGGGCTGGATGCCGCGCCCTCGGCGCTGCGGCGCAACGCGATGGCCTGCGTGGCGCTGCCGACCTGTGGCCTCGCACTGGCCGAAAGCGAGCGCTCCCTGCCCGATCTGGTGACCGCGCTGGAGGCCGAAGCCGCGGCGGCTGGCCTGGCCGGGGACGAAATCACTATCCGCATGACCGGCTGCCCGAACGGCTGTGCCCGGCCCTACCTGGCGGAGATCGGCCTGGTGGGCGTGCGGCCCGGTTTCTACCACCTCTATCTCGGCGGCGCGTTCGACGGCACCCGCCTGTCCAAGCTGTACCGGCGGGAGGTGGACCAGGACGCGATCGTTGCCGCGCTGCGCCCGCTGTTCGCCGCCTATGCGGCCGGGCGGCAGGCGGGCGAGCGCTTCGCCGCGTTCGTGATCCGCACCGGCGCGGTGCGCGCCACCACCGCGGGCAACCGGTTCCACGCGGACCTGGCGCCCGATCTGGCGGCATCCGGGCTGGCGGCATAGGGAAGGGCGACGCCGATGAGCGTCGGACTTGCGATGATCTACAGCGTCCTGCATCTAGGCTGGCAGCGGCTGCGGGCGTTCGGCCCGCGCAGGGCGATTTTGCCGCGGATCGCGGCACAACGGCCGGCCCTGGCCGGCAGCGGGAGGGATTTCACATGAGCGAACGCAAACCCATCGTCCTCGATCGCCCGCTGCGCGGGCGGATCTACGACAGCATCGCTGAAACCATCGGCAACACGCCGCTGGTGCGCATCCCGCGCATCTGCGCCGAGGAAGGCATCACCGCCGACATCTGCCTCAAGCTGGAGTTCTTCAACCCGATCGCCAGCGTGAAGGACCGTATCGGGGTGAACATGATCCTGGCGCTGGAAGCCTCGGGCAAGCTGAAGCCGGGCGGGGTGCTGATCGAGCCGACCTCGGGCAACACCGGCATCGGGCTGGCCTTCGTCGCCGCCGCGCGCGGCTACAAGCTGATCCTGACCATGCCGGAATCGGTCTCGATCGAGCGGCGCAAGATGCTGCGCTACCTGGGCGCCGAGGTCGATCTGACGCCGCGCGAGAAAGGCATGAACGGGGCGATCGCGCGCGCCGAGGAACTGCTGGCCGCCACCCCTGGCGCGGTGATGCCGAACCAGTTCGGCAACCCCGCCAATCCCGACATCCACCGCCGCACGACGGCGGAGGAGATCTGGTACGATACCGCGGGCGAGGTCGATGCGATCGTCTCCGGCGTCGGCACCGGCGGCACGCTGACCGGCTGCGCCCAGGCGCTGAAGCCGCGCCGGCCGGGATTGCGGATGATCGCGGTGGAACCGGCGGCCTCCGCGGTGCTTTCGGGCGGCAAGCCCGGGCCGCACCCGTTGCAGGGCCTGGGCGCCGGCTTCGTGCCGGAAATCCTGGCAACCGACCTGATCGACGAGGTGGTTGCGGTCGGCAACGACGAAAGTCTTGAAGCGGCCAAGCGGCTCGCGCGCACCGAGGGCATTCCGGGCGGCATCTCCTCCGGCGCCGCGCTGGTCGCGACGCTGCGGGTGGCGAAGCGGCCGGAGATGGCGGGCAAGAGGATCGTCACGATCATTCCGTCCTTCGCGGAACGCTATATCACGACCGCGTTGTTCGAGGGGCTGTAGGCCCCGCGGGGCCGGGGCGGCTTGTCGGATCAGGCCGCCCCGGCCCACACTCCCCCCACCGGGACCGCAGGAGCCCGGACCGAACCGGGGGAACCATCCATGCCGTCCAGCACGCCCACCAGCCCTGGCCGCTTTGCCGGGCTCACGCCGCTTCTCGCGCCGCGCTCGATCGCGATTCTCGGCGCCTCCAACGATGCGACGCGTATCGGCGGCCGGCCGATCGCCTTCATGAAGGCGGCCGGGAAGTTCCAGGGCGCGATCTACCCGGTGAACCCGAACCGCGCCGAAGTGCAGGGGCTGCGCGCCTACCCCTCGGTCGCCGATCTCCCGGAAACCCCCGATGCGGCCATCATCGCCGTCCCCGCCGCGCTCGCGGTGCAGGCGGTGGAGGATCTCGGCCGCCGCGGCACCAAGGCCGCGATCATGTTCACCGCCGGCTTCGCCGAGGTTGATGAGGCCGGCGCGGCGGAGCAGGCCCGCATGGTGGCCGCGGCGCGGGCGCACGGGATGCGGTTGCTCGGTCCCAACTGCCTCGGCGTGTTCGACGGGCGCACGGGGTACTACGCGACGTTTTCCTCGTCCTTCGATTCCGGCTGGCCGGTGCCGGGGCGCATCGGCATCGCGAGCCAGTCGGGCGCCTATGGCACGCATCTCTATACGCTGGCGCGCAACCGCGGCATCGGCGCCTCGCTCTGCATCATGACCGGCAACGAGGCGGACGTGACGGTGGGCGAGTGCATCGGCTGGCTGGCGGAGAACCCCGAAGTCGATGTGATCGCCGCCTATATCGAGGGCATCCGCGAGGCCCCCGGCCTGATCGCCGCGTTCGAAACCGCGCGGGCCGCGCGCAAGCCGATCGTGATGATGAAGGTCGGCCGCAGCGCGCTGGGGTCGGCGGCGGCGAAATCGCACACCGCCTCGATCGCCGGGGACGATGCGGTGACCGAGGCGGTGATGGCGGAATTCGGCGTCGTCCGTGCCCGCACGTCCGAAGAAATGCTGGACATCGCGCAGACCGCGACGCGGCGCATCTATCCCGCGCGCAACACGCTGGGGATGATCACGCTTTCCGGCGGGGCCGGGGTGCTGGTTTCCGACGTCGCCGAGCAGGCCGGGCTGGCGATGCCGCCGATGCCGGAGGACGCGCAGGCGAAGCTGAAGGAACTCGTGTCGTTCTGCGCGCCGCGCAACCCGGTGGATGCTACTGCGCAGGTCGGCAACGACCTGAACCTGCTGACGCCGTTCTTCGAATCCCTGATCCGCGACGGTGGCTACAGTTCGATCCTGGGGTTCTTCACGATGGTCGCGTCGTCGCGCCGCTGGCCGGCGATGCTGGAGAAGCTGAACGAGGTGCGCGCGCGCTACCCGGACCGACTCTATGTCCTGTCGGCGATCGCGCCGGAGGCCGCGACCCGCGCGATGGAAGCAGACGGCTGGGTCTGCCACGAGGACCCGTCCCGCGCGGTGGCCGCGATCGCGGCGATGGGCCGGTTCGGGGAGGCTTTCGCGGCGCCGCCACCGGCCGCCCCGCCGGTGGTGCCGCCGGTAGTGCTGCCCGCGGCGACGCCGTCCGAGGCCGAAGCCAAGCGGCTGCTCGCGCAGGCCGGCATCGCCTGCGCACCGGAGGCCGCCTGCGCGGACGCCGACGCGGCGGTCGCGGCGGCGGCGGGCTTCGGCTATCCGGTGGTGCTGAAGATCCTGTCGCCCGACATTCTGCACAAATCGGAAATCGGCGGCGTGCTGCTGGATGTGGCCGACGCGGGCGCGGTGCGCGCCGGCGTCGCCACCTTGCTGGAACGCGCCCGCGCGCACGCGCCGGCGGCGCGGATCGAGGGCGTGCTGGTGGCGAAACAACTGAAGGGCGGGGTGGAGTGCATCCTGGGCATCCACCAGGACCCGGTGTTCGGGCCGATGGCGATGTTCGGCCTCGGCGGGGTGTTCGTGGAGGTGTTGAAGGACGTCGTGTTCCGCCGCTGTCCGTTCGGTGAGGATGTGGCGGCGGCGATGATCCGCGCGATCAAGGGATTCCCGCTGCTGGACGGGGCGCGCGGACGGCCGAAGGCCGACGTGGCGGCACTGGCGTCGATGCTGGCGCGGCTGTCTTCCTTCGCGGTCGCCGCCGGACCGCGGCTGGGGTCGATCGATCTCAATCCAGTGTTCGCAATGCCGGCGGGGGAAGGGGCCTTCGCGGCAGATGCGGTGATCGAGGTGGCAACATAGGGAGGAACGCCGCCATGGGCATGACCATCACCGAGAAGATCCTCGCCCGCGCCTCCGGCGCCGCGCGCGTCGCGCCGGGGGATGTCGCGGTGGTGAACGTCGATACCGCCGTGCTGCTCGATCTGTCGTTCCTGCCGGAAGGCTGGCGGGAGGTGCTGAAGGTGCACGACCCGTCGAAAGTGGCGATCGTGTTCGACCACTTGGTGCCCGCTTCCACCGTGCAGGCCGCCACCTGCCACCAGACCGGGCGGGCCTTCGCGGCGAAATTCGGCATCGAACGGCTGCACGATGTCGGCGCCGAGCAGGGTATCAGCCACGCGGTGATCGCCGACCGCGCCTATGCGCTGCCGGGCTCCGTGCTGGTGAACGGCGATTCCCACACCTGCGCCGGAGGTGCGTTCAACTGCGCCGCCCGCGGCGTCGGCGGGCCGGACATGCTGTGGGCCATCACCACCGGCACCGCCTGGTTCCGGGTGGGCGAGACCGTTCGCTACGATTTCACCGGCAGGCTGCGCCCCGGCGTGACGGCGAAGGATCTGTTCCTGCACATCGCCGGCACCTATGGGGCGCATGTGAACCAGAACGTCGAATACGGCGGGCCGGGCATGTCCGGCCTGTCGATCAACGCGCGCCGCACGATCGCCACCATGGGCGCGGAACTGTCCGCGGAGTTCACCATCTTCGAACCCGACGACGCGCTGATCGACTACGTGCGCGCCCGCAACGCCGCGAAATTCGACCCGGTGTGGCCGGACGCGGACGCGACCTACAAGGAGCGCCGCGCGATCGACCTCGGCGCGCTGGCGCCGCTGGTGGCGCTGCCGGACGCGGTGGTGAACCAGTCGGTGCCGGTGTCCGAGGTGGCCGGCACCCGGATCGACCAGGCGTTCATCGGCTCCTGCGCCAACGGCACGCTGGACGATCTGGAGATCGCCGCGCGCGTGGTGCGCGGGCGCAAGGTGGCGCGCGGCACGCGCTTCATCGTCACGCCCGGCTCGCAGGCGGTCTTTCGCGCCGCGCTGCGGGCAGGCTACGTGGAGACGCTGCTGGAGGCGGGCGCGGTAGTGACACCGGCCACCTGCGGCGCCTGCATCGGCGGGCACATGGGCGTGCTGGGGCCGGACGAGGTCTGCATCACCGCCAGCACCCGCAACTTCAAGGGCCGCATGGGCGATCCGTCCGCGCGCATCTACATGGCCTCCCCGGCGACGGTGGCGGCGTCCGCGCTGGCCGGCCACATCGCCGGCGCCGAGGAGGTGTTCGCATGATCGCGCCCCGCGTCTGGTGCTTCGGCGACAATATCAACACCGATCTGATCCTGCCCGGCCCGTACCTCTATCGCAGCCCGGAAGAGCAGGCGCGCGCGGTGTTCCAGTCCAACCGGCCGGGCTGGGTCGATCAGGTGGGCAAGGGGGACGCGATCGTCGCCGGCTTCAATTTCGGCATGGGATCCTCGCGCCCGGCGGCGCGGTCCGTGCGCGCCTGCGGCGTGGGGTTCCTGCTGGCCGAGACGATCAACGGCCTGTTCTTCCGCAATGCCGTGAACTACGGGCTGCTGGCGTGCGAATGCCCTGGCGTGGCGGCGGCGTTCATGGAGGGCGACTCGGCGGAATTGTCGCTGGAAGCCTGGACCGTGCGCAACCCGCGCAGCGGCGCGGTGCTGGCGGTTACGCCGGTGCCGGCGCAGTTGCTGGCGCTGATGCGAGGCGGCGGGCTTTATCCGGTGATGGAGGCGCGGGGGTTGATCGCACCGGCGTGAGCGGGACGCTCCCTCCCGCGCGGGAGGGAGCCGCCGCCTCAGGTGTTCATCGCGTCGAAGAAATCGTTGTTGGTCTTGCTGTATTTCAGCTTGTCCAACAGGAACTCCATCGCATCGACCGTGCCCATCGGGTTCAGGATGCGGCGCAGCACCCACATCTTGGACAGCGTGCTCTTTTCCACCAGCAGTTCTTCCTTGCGGGTGCCCGACTTGGTGATGTCGATCGCCGGGAAGCTGCGCTTGTCGGACAGCTTGCGGTCCAGAATGATTTCCGAGTTGCCGGTGCCCTTGAACTCCTCGAAAATCACCTCGTCCATCCGGCTGCCGGTATCGATCAGCGCGGTGGCGATGATGGTCAGCGAGCCGCCTTCCTCGATGTTGCGCGCGGCGCCGAAGAAGCGCTTCGGCCGTTGCAGCGCGTTGGCGTCCACGCCACCCGTCAGCACCTTGCCCGACGACGGCACCACCGTGTTGTAGGCACGCGCCAGGCGGGTGATGCTGTCCAGCAGGATCACCACGTCGCGCTTGTGCTCGACCAGGCGCTTGGCCTTCTCCAGCACCATGTCGGTCACCTGCACATGGCGGGTGGCCGGCTCGTCGAAGGTGGAGGCGACGACTTCGCCCTTCACCGAACGCGACATGTCGGTGACTTCCTCCGGCCGCTCGTCGATCAGCAGCACGATCAGGAAGACTTCGGGGTGGTTGGCGGCGATCGCGGTGGCGATGTTCTGCAACATCACCGTCTTGCCGGTGCGCGGCGGCGCGACGATCAGCGCGCGCTGGCCCATGCCGATCGGCGCGATCAGGTCGATCACCCGCGGCGTGAAGTCCTTGCCCGGACCTTTCGCCACCGACTGGAAATTCTCGACTTCCATCTTCAGCCGCCGGTCGGGATAGAGCGGCGTCAGGTTGTCGAAATTGATCCGGTGGCGCACCGCGTCCGGCGGCTCGAAATTGATGGTGTTGACCTTGAGCAGGGCGAAATACCGCTCCCCGTCCTTGGGGGCGCGGATCTGGCCTTCCACCGTGTCGCCGGCGCGCAGCGCGAAGCGGCGCACCTGGGCGGGGCTCACATAGATGTCGTCCGGGCCGGGCAAATAGTTGGCCTGCGGGCTGCGCAGGAAGCCGAAGCCGTCGGGCAGGATTTCCAGCGTGCCCTCGCCGTGGATCGCCTGATCGTTCTCGGCCAGATTCTTCAGGATCGCGAACATCATGTCCTGCTTGCGCAGGGAGGAGGCGTTCTCGATCTGAAGGGATTCGGCGTAGCGCAGCAGGTCGGCAGGGGATTTTGCCTTGAGTTCGGCGAGATGCATCGTGGACGCCTCGGCGTTTCGTCGTGGGGGAGGGGAAGCTCGGACGGCAGGGGGCGCAGCCGAATCGCGGCTCCGGGTCCGCGTCTGCGCCGGCGTGCGTTCCGTCCGAACAAGAGGGATGCGGCGGCGGGAGCCACCTGGAGAGGGGGAAAGACGCAGAATGCTACGGCCAGCGCAGACCCCGCGTCAATCGGCCAGATGGTCCGCCGCGCGACGGAAGTCAAGCATCTTTCGACGGGGGGGGCGAAGGCAGCGCTTCGTGCGCGCACCCGTCTTCGTACCGGACCGAAGCGTTCCCGTCACGGCCGGATCTCGCGGGGAACCCGACGGCAGTCGGCAACCGTCGAAAAAATAAGGATTTGCGCCGGATAGCGGCAAGACTGGCAACGCCCGAGCGATCCGTGTAGAGGAGGACCCTGTCCGAACCGAGACCGTGCGATGCGCCAGATACCCCTGCTGCTGCTCCTCGCCTGCCTGACCGGCTGCGCCGCCGCCGCGCCGGGCGGCCAGGGCCTGGCGGACTGGATCAGCGGGCGGAACCAGCGGGTGCGGCAGGATGTCGCGGTCATCCTGCACGGGATGCGGATGCAGCGCGACAACGCCCGCGCCCTCGCCACCAACCGGGCGCCGTAAAGGGCGTCGCCGCTCAGCGCGGCGACAGCACCATCACCATCTGGCGGTTTTCCATCCGCGGGAACTGCTCGACCTTGGTGACCGGGTCCATTTCCTCGCGGATACGCTCCAGCACGCGGGCGCCGATCTCCTGGTGCGCCATCTCGCGGCCACGGAAGCGCAGCGTCACCTTGACCTTGTCCCCCTCCTCGATGAACGACTTCATGGCGCGCATCTTCACCTGATAGTCGTTCTCGTCGATATTGGGGCGGACCTTGATCTCCTTGATCTCGATGACCTTCTGCTTCTTCTTGGCCTCGTTCTTTTTCTTCTGCTGTTCGTATTTGAACTTGCCGAAGTCCAGGATCTTGGCGACCGGCGGCTCGGCGTTGGGGCTGATCTCCACCAGGTCGAGGCCCACGGCGAAGGCGCGGCTCTGCGCGTCCCGCGTGCTCATCACCCCCTGCATCTCGCCGTCCTGGTCGATCAGGCGCACTTGCGGGACGCGGATTTCCTCGTTCACGCGGGGCCCGTCGCGGGTTGGCGACGCGGCCATCGGTCCTCTTGCTATGGTCTTCTCCTGTCGTTGTTGCAGCGGCCGGTCGGTTCACGACCGGAGAGAGTGTGGCCGATCAAGCCCCCCCGGATCAAGCCAGGGCGGCGCGACCCAGCGTCCCGCCTAAGCGCCGTCCAGGCCGGGCTTGTCAAGCGGATCGTGGCCGCGCGGCTCACATGCTCCGGATCAGATCGGGCGGCGTCGCCTCCGTCGCAAGGGCCGCCACCGCGGCGTCCAGCGGGAGCACCTGCTGCGCCTGGCTGCCCAGCCGGCGCAGGGCAACCGTACGCGTCTCGGCTTCCTTGCGTCCCACCACCACCAGGACCGGCACATGGGCCAGGCTGTGGGTGCGGACCTTGGCGTTGATCTTCTGGTTGCCGAGGTCCTGCACCACCATGATCCCGGCCCGGCCCAGCGCCGCGGCGACCTCTCCGGCATAGGCATCGGCGTCGGAGACGATGGTCGCCACCACCGCCTGCACCGGGGCGAGCCAGAGCGGGAAGCGGCCGGCGTATTGCTCGATCAGGATGCCCAGGAAGCGCTCGAAACTGCCCAGGATCGCCCGGTGCAACATCACCGGGCGGCGACGGGCGCCGTCGGCGGCGGTGTATTCGGCGTCCAGCCGTTCCGGCAGGACGAAATCCACCTGCAGGGTGCCGCATTGCCAGTCCCGCCCGATCGCGTCGCGCAGGACGAATTCCAGCTTGGGGCCGTAGAACGCGCCCTCCCCGGGGTTCAGGGTGTAGTCCACGCCGGCGGTGGCGCAGGCTTCGCGCAGCGCGGACTCGGCGCGGTCCCAGACCGCGTCCTCGCCGGCGCGCACGGCGGGGCGGTCGGAGAACTTCACCTTGAACTCGGGGAAGCCGAAATCGGCGTAGATCGAGGACAGCAGCGCGACGAAGCGCACCGTCTCGTCGGCGATCTGGTCTTCTGTGCAGAAGATATGGGCGTCGTCCTGGGTGAACGCGCGCACCCGCATGATGCCGTGCAAAGCGCCCGAGGGTTCGTAGCGGTGGCAGGCGCCGAATTCGGCCATGCGCAGCGGCAGCTCGCGGTACGACCGCACGCCCTGGCGGAAGATCTGCACGTGGCAGGGGCAGTTCATCGGCTTCAGGGCGAGGACTTTGTCCTCGTCCTCGACCCGGGCGATGAACATGTGCTCGCGGAACTTCTCCCAATGGCCGGAGGCTTCCCAGAGCGCCCGATCGACCAGCTGCGGCGTGCGCACCTCCTGGTAGCCGGCAGCGTCCAGCCGGCGGCGCATGTAGGATTCGGCAATGCGATACAGGCGCCAGCCGTTCGGGTGCCAGAAGATGCTGCCGACCGCCTCCTCCTGGATATGGAACAGGTCCATTTCCTTGCCGATCCGGCGGTGGTCGCGGCGCTCGGCTTCCTCCAGCTGGTGGAGGTAGGCGTCGAGCTCCTTCTGGTCGCGCCAGGCGGTGCCGTAGATGCGGCTCAGCATGGCGTTGCGGTGATCGCCGCGCCAATAGGCGCCGGCCACCTTCATCAGCTTGAACGCCGGCCCCACGTCCGCGGTGGTGCGCAGATGCGGGCCGCGGCAGAGATCGACCCAGTCGCCTTGCGTATAGAGGCTGATCGCCTCGGTCTTCGGCAGGTCCTGGATCAGCTCGGCCTTGTACTTCTCGCCCTTGTCCTGGAAGAAGCGGATCGCGTCGTCGCGGTCGATCACGCGGCGCTTGAACGCGGCGCCGCGGGCGACGATCTCGCGCATCTTCGCCTCGATCGCCGGGAAGTCCTCCGGCGTGAACGGCTCGTTGCGGGCGAAGTCGTAGTAGAAGCCGTTGTCGATCGACGGGCCGATGGTCACCTGGGTGCCGGGGAACAGCGCCTGCACGGCCTCGGCCAGCACATGCGCGGCGTCGTGGCGGATCAATTCCAGCGCGTCCGGATCGCGGCGGGTGACGAAAACCACTGAGGCGTCGCGGGTGATCTCGGTGGCCAGATCGACCAGCTTGCCGTCGAGCTTCATCGCCAGCGCGGCGCGGGCGAGGCCGGGGCCGATCGCCTCGGCCACCGCGGTGCCGGTGACGGGTGCGGGAAAGTGGCGCACGGAACCGTCGGGCAGGGTGATGGCGGGCATGGGCGCGGGGTCTCCGGGAACGGGAATCTCGGTTGGTCTATGGCGTCCGGCTGGAAGCGCTGCAACCCCCGGCCCAGGCGGGGGATCGGTCGCGCCGACCCAAGGCTCGTTCCACCGCCGCCGGCTCGCGATCGATCACCGCCAGATAAGCCAGCAGGGCGCTGTCGGGCCGGGTCCGCCCCTGCTCCAGGTCGCGAAGGCGAGCGACATTGATATGATAGGCGCGGGCGAACCGCGCCTGGCTCAGTCCGGTATGGGCGCGCACCGCACGCACGAGGCGAGCCCCCTCCAGACGCGCCAGCTCCTCGGCCGAGAGGGGGGGATTATCGGGGTTGGCCGCCGCCGCCGCGGTCAGTGCCGCGTCGGTCGCGCGGGCCAGGCGCGCCTGTTCGGCGGGGGCCTGCCGCGGCGGGTTACCTGGATCGAGCGTGAACCGGACCATAGGCTTTGCTTTCCCTGGCGTTGCAGCGGCGGGGGGGGGGGAGATGATCCGGATCGCACCGTCGCGGCGCGTATAGACGACAGCGAACACCGGCCTTCGATCTCCCCGATCGCCCTGCTGCGAACCTCCCCGTCCCCCGGCCGGGTCGCGTCCAGATCGACGCGGGCGGCATCCAGGAGGACACGGGTCGCATAGGCGAACGACACGCCGTGCTTGGCGAGATTGCTGGCCGCCTTGGCGTCATCCCAGACGAACGCCAGATCGCTCGTCATGCCCGTTTATGCGGGACTTCCGTAGCTTTGTCCAGTCCTCAGCCTGGCAGTTCGTACCCGGCCGCCGCCTCCGCTTCGAAGGTCCGCCGCACTGCCGGGCGTGCCATCACCCGCGCGGCATGCGCCTCCAGCCGGGGGAACGTCCCCGGCGCCGGATGGCGCGATCCGGTGAAGCGCCAGAACAGCCGGAACAGATGGATATCAGCGATCGAATACGCCCCCACCGCCCAGTCCCGCTCCCCCAGCCGCGTCTCCGCCACGCCGAAGGCGGCCAACGCCTGCTCCATCGCCGCCCCGCGCGCCGGGTGCAGGGTGGAGGCGACGAAGGACATCCAGGACACGACCTGCGCCTCCGCCTCGGGATCGCCCGCCGGCAGCAGCCCGGCCGCGGGGAAGCGGCGGGCGAGGTACCACAGGATGCCCGCCACCTCGGTCAGCGGCCTGCCGTCGATCAGCAGCAGCGGCACCTTGCCCAACGGGTTGAGCGCCAGAAACTCGGGGTTGCGCTGCTCCCCCTTTTGCAGCGAGATCGGACGGGCGTCGAACGTCGCGCCCACCTCGTGCAGCGCGATATGCGCGGCGAGCGAACTCGATCCCGGGGTGAAATAGAGCGTCAGCATCCGCTATCTCCCGCGCAACAGTTTCGCCGCCGCCGGCGCGAAATAGGTCAGCACGCCGTTGCAGCCGGCGCGCTTGAAGCCGCTCAGGCTCTCCATCATCGCCCGGTCGTGATCGATCCAGCCGTTCTGCGCCGCCGCCACGATCATGCTGTATTCGCCGGAGACCTGGTAGGCGAAGGTCGGCACGCCGAAGCGCTCCTTCACCCGGCGCACGATGTCCAGATAGGGCATGCCGGGCTTGACCATCACCATGTCGGCGCCCTCGGCGATGTCCATTTCGACCTCGCGCAGCGCCTCCTCGGAATTGGCCGGGTCCATCTGATAGGTCTTCTTGTCGCCCTTGAGCGCGCTACCCGAGCCCACCGCGTCGCGGAACGGGCCGTAGAACGCCGAGGCGTATTTCGCCGCGTAGCTCATGATCCGCGTGTGGATCAGCCCGGCGCCGTCCAGCGCATCGCGGATCGCGCCCACCCGCCCGTCCATCATGTCGGACGGCGCGATCACGTCGATCCCGGCCTCGGCCTGGTTCAGCGACTGGCGGGTGAGGATTTCCAGCGTTTCGTCGTTGGCCACGTAGCCGTCGCGGATCACCCCGTCATGGCCGTGGTCGGTATAGGGATCGAGCGCCACGTCGCCGACCAGCCCCACCTCGGGGAATTCGCGCTTGAGCAGCCGCGCGGCGCGGCACATCAGGTTCTCGGGGTTGGTGGCCTCGGTGCCCTCGGCGTTCTTCTTTGCCGCCGGGGTGGCCGGGAACAGCGCGATCGCCGGGACGCCCAGCGCGGCGGCCGGGGCGACGTGCGCGGCCAGCCGGTCGAGCGTGACGCGCACCACGCCGGGCATGGCGGCGACGTCGGTGGTGGTCGCCGTGCCCTCGATCACGAACACCGGCCAGATCAGGTCGTCCACCGTGAGCGCGGTCTCCGCCACCAGCCGCCGGGTCCAGCCGTCGTGGCGGTTGCGGCGCATGCGGGTCGAGGGAAAGCGGCCGACGGTCATCGCGGGACCTCCTGCAAGCAAGGTCCGATGCCATACGGCGTGGCCGGGACAAAGGGAAGGCCACCGCAAAGGGAAGGCGGGCGACAGAAAACCGCGCCGGCCGGGCTGCGGGCGTTACGGAGTGTCACATTCTGGCACGAAATTTGTTCGCGCCCTCCCGCATGGTTGACCGGCCCCGGACCGCGACCCATACAGAGACGAGCCGCAACAAGGACCGCTCCGATCGCCACGCCCGCCGCTCTCGCTCCCGTGCCCACCGAACTCGAAGTGGCGCGGTCCGTGCTGGCCACCGAGGCGGCGGGGCTGCGCGCCCTGGCCGCCGCGCTCGACGAGCGGTTCGCCCGCGCGGTGGCGCTGCTGGCCGAGGCCGCCGGGCGGGTGGTCGTCTCCGGCATGGGCAAGTCCGGCCATGTCGGGCGCAAGATCGCCGCCACCCTGGCCTCCACCGGCACCCCGGCCCTGTTCGTGCATCCGGCCGAGGCCTCGCACGGCGATCTCGGCATGATCGTCGCCGGGGACGCGGTGCTGGCGCTGTCCAATTCCGGCGAGACCCCCGAACTGGCCGATCTGGTGGCGCATACCCGGCGCTTCGGCTTGCCACTGGTGGCGGTCACCGCTGGCGCTGGCTCGGCCCTGGCGCAGGCCGCCGACGTGGTGCTGCTGCTGCCGCCCGCCGCCGAGGCCTGCCCGATGGGCCTTGCGCCCACCACCAGCACGCTGATGCAGATGGCGCTCGGCGACGCGCTGGCGGTGGCGCTGCTCACCCGACGCGGCTTCACCGCGACCGAGTTCCGCCGCTTCCACCCCGGCGGGCGGCTGGGCGCGCGGCTGCGGCGCGTGCGCGAACTGATGCACAGCGGGGACGCGGTGCCGCTGGCCTCGCCCGAGACCCGCATGGACCGCGCCCTGCTGCTGATGACCGAAAAGCGCTTCGGCTGCCTCGGCGTGGTGGGCGCGGACGGGCTGCTGGCGGGCGTGGTGACGGATGGCGACCTGCGCCGGCACATGGGACCAGAGCTGCTGACCCGCCGCGTCGCAGAGGTGATGACCGAACAGCCGCGCGTGATCGGCGCCGAGGCGATGGCGGTCGAGGCGCTGGCCACGATGAACGCGCCGGCCCGCCCGGTCACCAGCCTGTTCGTGGTCGATCCCGCCGGCCGGCCGGTCGGCATCCTGCATATCCACGATCTGCTGCGCGCGGGGCTCGGATGAGCGGGGCCCGCCGGCCCGTGACGGAGCTTGGCGCCCCCCCGCCCCTTCCCACGGCCGCGGCGAAGGGCACGCCGACACCCGGTACTCGCCTGTCGGCGATGAGCCAGGCGCTGACGCAGCTGCGCCGCCTGCCCAGTCCGCGCCGGCTGGCCCGGCGGCGGTTGGCGATCCGGCTGACCAAGCTGCTGCTGCCCAGCCTGGCCTTGGGCTTGCTGGTGGCACTGGCGCTCTGGCCGGACCTGCGCCGGCAGACCGAGCACGCGCGCATCGGCTTGCAGCGCTTCGCCGGCGCCGTGCACGGGGACACGCTGTTCGAGGCCCGCTACCACGGCGTCGATCAGCAGGGCCAGCCGTTCACGGTCACCGCCGAAATCGCCCGCCAGCTCAACCCCGATCACGTGGTGCTGCACCACCCGAAGGGCGACATCACGCTGCAAGGCGGCGCGTGGATGATGCTCCAGTCGCGGCGCGGGGTGTACCGGCAGAACGAGAACGCGCTCGATCTGTCGCGCGACGTCACCCTGTATCGCGACGACGGCACCACCGTGATGACCGACAGCGCCGCGATCGACCTGCGCCACGGCGCCGCCGCCGGCGCGGCGCCGGTGCACGCCACCGGCCCGTTCGGCAAGCTCACCGCCCAGGGCGGATTCACCCTGCTCGACCGCGGCGACAGCCTGCAATTCGCCGGCCCGGTCCGGCTGGTGCTGGATGGAGCCTCCCGATGAGCCCCCCGACAGGACCGGCCGCGCGCGGCGGCCTCCGCCGCCTGGTTGCCGCCGCGGGGCTGCTGGCCGCGATCGCCGCCGCCGGCTGCGGCCCGGCCGCAGCCCAGGGCATCGACCTCACGCAAGGCGGGCCGATCACCATCACCGCGCGGGACGGGCTGGAATGGCTGCGCGCCCAGCACGAGGTGATCGCGCATGGCGACGCGCGCGCTTCCCGCCAGGACACCACCGTAACGGCCGATCGCCTGATGGCGTGGTACCGCAAGAAGGCCGGCGCCGCGACCCCGCAACCCGCCGCGAAGCCGCCCGGAGCACCGCCCGGGACCGAGGCGCTGCCCGGCACCGGCGATACCTCGGGCAACGAGATCTACCGGCTCGAGGCCGAAGGAAACGTGCACATCTTCACCCCGACCCAGCGGGCGCGGTGCGACCGCGCGGTGTATGACCTCGATCAGGCCGTGCTGGTGATGACCGGGCACGATCTGCGCCTCACCACGCCGAACGACGTGCTGACGGCGCGCGACGACCTGGAATACTGGTCCGCCAAACACATGGCGGTGGCGCGCGGCGACGCGGTGGTGGTGACGCGCGACGCGCGACGCATCTCGGCCGACGTGCTGGTGGCCTATACGGCCCCCTCCGCCGCCGGACCGGCCGCAACCGGCGCCTCCGGCACGGCCGCCGCCGGGACCGGGCAGCTGAAGAAGGTCGAGGCGTTCGGCCACGTCTCGTTGCGGACGCCTACCGATATCGTCACCGGCGATCGCGGCATCTATGTCCCCGCGACCGGGATCGCCCGGCTGATCGGCAATGTCCACATCACCCGTGGACAGAACCAGCTGACCGGGCAGGTGGCGATCGTCGATCTGCGCACCGGCGTCGCGCAGTTGCAGGCCGGCGGCCGGGGCCGCGTGCAAGGGCTGATCCTGCCCGAGAACGCCGGCAAGCAAATGGGTCCCGCCTCCGCCTCTGCCCCGGGCACCGCGCCCGCCCCAGGCACCGCTCCCGCTCCCGCTCCCGCTCCGGCCACGCCCGCCACGCCCGTCGCCCCCCCGGCGGCCGCAACCGGGGGCAGCCGGCCATGAGCACGCTCCCGCCGGGCGCCGCGCACGAGTCCCGCCTGCCTCCCGCCGCCGCATCGGACCGTAACCGTCCCGATCTACGGGTGCTGCCCGCCGGCGGCGGCCTCGCGGCAATCAGCGTCGGCAAGACCTACAACAAGCGTCCGGTGGTGCGGAACGTCACCATCACGGTCCGCCGCGGCGAGGCGGTCGGCCTGCTCGGTCCGAACGGCGCCGGCAAGACCACCACCTTCTACATGATCGTCGGCCTGGTGCGCCCCGATACCGGCGCGATCAGCCTGGAAGGCACCGACATCACCGCGCTGCCGATGTACCGCCGCGCCCGCCTCGGCATCGGCTACCTGCCGCAGGAAGCCAGCGTGTTCCGCGGCCTGAACGTCGAGCAGAACATCATGGCCGCGCTGGAAGTGGCGGAACCCGACGCCGACCGCCGCGACGTCATGCTGGACGAGCTGCTGGCCGAATTCGGCATCGGCCACCTGCGCCGCACCCCCGCGCTCGCGCTCTCGGGCGGCGAACGCCGCCGGGTGGAGATCGCCCGCGCGCTGGCGACACAGCCGTCCTACATCCTGCTCGACGAGCCGCTGGCCGGCATCGATCCGATTGCGGTGGGGGAGATCCGCGATCTGGTGTCCCACCTCAAGCATCGCGGCATCGGCGTGCTGATCACCGATCATAACGTTAGAGAAACGCTGGAGATCATCGACCGCGCCTATATCCTCCACGACGGCCAGGTTCTGATGGAGGGCCGCCCGCAGGAGGTGGTCGCGCACGCCGACGTGCGCCGCGTCTATCTCGGCGAACGGTTCAGCCTGTAACCGGATACCCTTCGACCATGGCGATCGGCCCCCGTCTCGAACTCCGCCAGGGCCAATCGCTGGTGATGACGCCGCAGCTGCGTCAGGCGATCAAGCTGCTGCAATATTCCAACCTCGAAGTCGCCGCCTTCGTCGAGTCTGAGCTCGAACGCAACCCGCTGCTCGAACGCGCCGAAGCCGAGGATCTGATCCCCCGCGAGCGCGCCGCGCCCGACCAGACGCCGCTGCCCGACCGGCCCGATGCCGATACCGCCGAGCGCGCCCAGGCCGACACGCTGCCCGCCGCCGGCGAGTCCCCGCTCGATGCCGAGCACGCGGAACCCTACGACGCCGGCGGACCGGCCGACGGCGGCCCGGCCGCGTTCGGATCCGGACATGGCGGGACCACCGATTTCTCCGAGGACGACCGCGGTATCGAAGCCTTCGCCGCCGAGCGCCCGTCCTTGCGCGAACACCTCGGCGAGCAGCTCCGCCTCAATTTCGCCGATCCGGCCGAGCGGCTGATCGGCGCGCATCTGATCGCGCTGCTGTGCCCCGCCGGGCGGCTTACCGCCACGCCAGAAGCGATCGCCGGCGCGATGGGCGTGACGGTGGAGCGGGTGGAAGCGGTGCGCGCGCGCATGCTGCATTTCGACCCCACCGGATTGTTCGCGCGCGACCTGAAGGAATGCCTCGCCGCGCAGCTGGCGGAACGCAACCGACTCGATCCGGCGATGGCGGCGCTGCTCGACCATCTCGACCTGCTGGCGAAGCGCGACATGCGCCGGCTGATGGCGGCCTGCGCCGTCGATGCCGAGGATTTGACCGAGATGATCGCCGAACTGCGCGCGCTCGATCCCAAGCCGGCCTGGAGCTGGGACCGGACGCCGATGGTGCCGGTCATCCCGGACGTGCTGATGCGCCCGGACGGCGCCGGCGGCTGGATCTTGGAACTCAATCCCGAAACGCTGCCGCGGGTGCTGGCCAACCGCGGGCTCTACACCCGCATCGCCCCGCGCGCCGCCAAGGAAGACCGCGGCTTCCTGGCCGAGCAGCTGGCCAGCGCCAACTGGCTGGTGAAATCGCTGGCCCAGCGCAGCCAGACGATCCTGAAGGTGGCGGCCGAGATCGTGCGCCGCCAGGACGGCTTCCTGCGCCACGGCATCGCCCACCTCCGCCCGCTGATCCTGCGCGACATCGCCGCCGAGGTGGAACTGCACGAGAGCACCGTCAGCCGGGTGACCGCGAACAAATACATCGCCACCCCGCGCGGCACCTTCGAGCTCAAGTATTTCTTTACCACCGCGATCGCAGGAACGAACGGCGGCGCAACCCACAGCGCCGAGACGGTGCGCCACCGCATCCGCGCCCTGGTCGAGGCGGAACCGCCACACGGCGTCCTGTCGGACGACGACCTGGTGGCGGCGCTGCGCCAGGAAGGCGTGGACATTGCCCGGCGGACCGTGGCCAAATACCGCGAGGCGCTGCGCATCCCGAGCTCGGTGCAGCGCAAACGGGAGAAGTCGGTGCCCGCCTGAAGCGCTCGGGTCCGGCGGCCGGACGCAGGGCCGCTTTCAAGGAGAAGGCAGGATGGAGATCAAGGTTTCCGGCAAGCAGGTGGACCTCTCCGACGCATTGCGGAGCAGGGTCTCGAAGCACCTGGACGCGATCGCCTCCAAGTATTTCGACCATGCTCTGGAAGCGCAGGTGACGTTCAGCCGCGCGCGCAGCTTTTTCACCTGCGACATCAACCTGCACGCCGGGCGCGGCCTCAGCCTGCGCGGCGAGGGGGAGGCGGCGGACGCGCACGCCGCGTTCGACGACGCGGCCGAACATATCGCCAAACGCCTGCGCCGCTACCGCCGCCGCGTCAGCGACCACGCGCGCGACCTCGCCCAGCGCGAACGCCCGGAAGCCGGGCGCCAATACGTGCTGCGCGAGACAACCGGCGCCGAAGCCGAAGCGGAACCCGGCGCGGAGGCGGAAATCGGCGCCTTCGCCACCGTGGTCGCCGAACAACCCGCCGAGATCAGCCGCCTGTCGGTCGGCGAAGCGGTGATGCGGATGGACCTCGCCGACCAGCCGGTGCTGATGTTCCGCAACACCACCAGCGGCGAATTGAACGTGGTCTACCGCCGCAGCGACGGCAACATCGGCTGGATCGACCCGGCGCCGTAACCCGCGCCGGCGATTGACGCTGCCCGGCGCCGCTTCCATCTTGCTGGGGCGGCCCGGAGCGCCGCCCCAGCAAGGATCCGGAGCGATGGCGCTCAGCCGAACCACGCGCGTGAACTGCCTGATCGGCACCGGACACTTCTTCGCGCATTTCTACGTGCTCGCCCTGCCGCCGCTGTTCCTGGCCTGGCAGGCAACGTTCCACGTCAGCTTCGCCGCGCTCGGCCTGGTGCTCGCGCTGATGTCGGCCACCACCGCGCTCCTGCAAACGCCGGTCGGATTCCTGGTCGATCGGCACGGCGCGCGATCCTTCCTGGTCGGCGGCGCGCTGCTGATGTCGCTCGGCATCATGGCAATGGGGTTCACCACCAGCTTCTGGCAGATTCTCGTCTGCGCCGTCGTCTCCGGCATCGGCAACTCGGTGATCCACCCGGCCGACTACGCGATCCTGTCCGGCTCGGTCGATAAGGACCGCATGGGCCGCGCCTTCGCGCTGCACACGTTCTGCGGCAACGTCGGCTTCGCCGCGGCACCGCCGACAATGGCCCTGCTCGCCCTCACCATCGGCTGGCGCACCAGCCTGATCGCCGTCGGCCTCACCGGCGTCGCCGCCGCCGGCGCCATCCTGGCGCAAAGCGGCATCCTCGCCGACCAGACCCGCGAGCCGCGCCGCGGCGCGCAAATCTCCGGCCGACAACTGCTGATCAGCACCCCCATGCTGCTGTTCTTCGGCTTCTATATGCTGGGCGCCATGGCCGGCTCCGGCGTGCAAGCCTGGCTCATCACCGTCCTGCACCGCGCCCACGGCATCAGCCTGACCGACGCCTCGGCCGCCCTCACCGGCTTCACCGTCGGCGCCACCGCCGGCGTGCTGGGCGGCGGATTCCTGGCCGACCGGTTCAAACACCACCTGCTGTCAATCACCGTCGCCGTCTCGGTCACCTCCGCCGCCCTGCTGCTCAGCGTGAACGCCCTCCCGCTGCCAGCCCTCGGCGCCATCGGCGGCATGCTCGCCGCCGGCCTTGCCCTCGGCTGCACCCGTACCCCACGCGACATGATGCTGCGCGAAGCCGCACCCGCCGGCCAAATGGGCAAAGTGTTCGGCTTCGTCAGCTCCGGCCTGCCGCTGGGCAGCGCCCTCACCCCCGTCCCGTTCGGCTTCCTGATCGACCGCGGCCACCCCAACCTCATCCTCGTGCTCGCCGCCACCCTCATGCTCGCCAGCCTCGCCTGCGTCGCCGCCGCCCGAACCACCGCCCGCCGCCGCCTGGTGGCCGTGGCCGCGGAGTAGCCGGCCCCCCGGCCGGGAGGGCTGCGGGGGCGATCGCAGGCAAGGCCAGGGGGGCAAAGCCCTCCTGGCCTTGCTTGCGGTCACTCCCGCACTCCCCCGGCCGGGGGCTGGCTGCTTCGCCGCCTCAGCCCCAGGTGGCGAGGGCGGTGGTGACGGCGGTGGCGAGGGCGAGGAGCAGGAGGGCGCGGGTGAGGCTGGCGCGTTTGGGGGGGCGCGTGGTGGTGGGGAGGGTTTTGGTTCCGGTGAGCATGGGGCGGACCAGGTTCTGGCCTTTGAGGAGGAAGTAGAGGGCGACGGTGGCGATGTGCAGGGTGACGGCGGCGATCAGTGCCTGGAACAGGATCGTGTGCAGGTCGGTCATCAGGTTGGAGAACCAGGCCGGCACGAGTTCGGTGAACGGGCCTTCGTCGGCGACGTCGTTGTTGACGAAGATACCGGTCAGGCATTCGGCGGTCATCAGGCCGAGCAGTGCGACGACCATCCAGCCGCCGGCGGGGTTGTGCCCGGGTTCGTCGTCCGGTTCGCGCGCGAACAGGTGGGCGAGGTGGTGCAGGGCGGCGCGGGGGGAGGCGAGGAAGCGGGCGAAGCGCGCGGTTTCGCTGCCGAACAGGCCCCAGAGCAGCCGGAACAGCAGCAGCGCGAGCAGGGTTTCGCCGGCCAGCACGTGCCAATCCATCCAGTTCCAGCGTTCGGTGACCCAGAGCGCGGCGACCAGCGCGGCGGCGGACCAGTGGAACAGCCTGACCGGCAGGTCCCAGACCGTGACGGGCCGGCGTGGTGTCGGGGTCATGTGGCGGGCCGGAGTTCGCGCAGGCGCAGCAGGCTGATCGCCGTCGCGATGCCGGAGGAGATCAGCCCGACCAGCAGCGCGAGCCGCACGCCGCCGGCGATTCCGGTTCCCGTGACGCCCGACAGGCCGAACGTCAGGGCCACCACTGCGCTGCCGGCGGTCTGGCCGAGCAGGCGCGCGGTGGAGAGCATGCCACTGGCGCCGCCGCTGCGTTCGGGCGGGGCGGAGCCGAGCAGAAGGCGGTTGTTGGGCGACTGGAAGAAGCCGAAGCCGAAGCCGCACACGGCCATGCGCCAGGCGATATCGGCCCAGCCGGCCTGGCTCGGCATGGCGAACAGCAGTGCCATGCCGATCGTCATCACCCCGAGGCCCATGGCCCCGAGCAGGCCGGGGGAGGAGCGGTCGGACAGCCGTCCGGCGATCGGCGCGATCACCACGACGATCAGCGGCCAGGGGGTCATCAGCAGGCCGGTGGCGATCTGCGAGTGGTGGCCGACGTCCTCGAACAGGAACGGCAGCGCGACATAGACCAGGGTCTGCGCCATGAAGGAGCAGATGGAGGTACCGACCGAGAGGGCGAACACCGGCCGGCGAAACAGATCGACCGGCAGCAGCGGCGCGGTCATGGCGCGGGCGCGGTGCACGAGCCAGACGCCGAAGCCCACGGCGGCGGCGATCCCGGCCGCGGCCAGGCCGGGGCTTTCGCCGCGGCCGAACGCATCGACCGAGATCATCAGCAGTCCGAGCGTCGCGGCGTTCAGGGCCGCGCCGGCGAGGTCGAACCGGTGCCCGCTTTGCGGCGTGGCGGGCAGCACCCGCGCGCCGTACCAGAGTGCGACCGCGCCGAGCGGCACGTTCACCGCGAACAGCCAGTGCCAGCTGGCCACCGACAGGATCGCCGCGGCGATCGAGGGGCCGGTGGCGGAGGAGACGGCGACGATGAAGGCGTTGAAGCCGATCCCTCGCCCGAGTTGGTCGCGCGGGAAGATGAAGCGGACGAGGGCGGTGTTCACGCTCATGATGCCGGCGCCGCCGAAGCCCTGGATCACCCGGGCGCCGATCAGCACCGGCAGCGACTGGGTCAGCGCGCAGGCCGCCGAGGCGGCGGTGAACACCGCGAGGCCGACCCAATAGACCCGCCGGTAGCCCAGGATGTCGCCCAGTGCCGCCAGCGGCAGCAGCGAGACGGTGACCGCGAGCTGGTAGGAGTTGACCACCCAGATGGAGGCCGCCGGGGTGACGTGCAGCTCATGGGCGATGCTGGGCAGGGCGATGTTGGCGATGGCGCTGTCCAGCACCGACATCGCGACCGCGATGGCGATGGTGGCCATGGCGCGCCGCCGCTCGGCGAGCGGCAGCCCGTCGCCGGGGGGGCGCGCGGCGGCGGGCGGGAAGATGCGAAGGGAGCGGGCGCGCGCGAGGGTCTGCATCGGCCCAACTTGACCGGGCTTCGCGCCCGCAACAAGCTGTGCGAACGATGCAGCTGCCCTTCCATGACGCGCGGGTCCGGCCCGAGTGGATCGACGCCAACGGCCACATGAACCTGGCCTACTATGTCGTGGTGTTCGACCACGCGACGGACGGGGTGTTCGACGTGCTGGGCATCGGCGACGCCTACCGGCAGGCGAGCGGCCATGCGTGTTTCGCGGTCGAGACGCACACGGTCTATGCGCGGGAGACGGTGCTGGGCGATCCGCTGCGCGTGGCCTCGCGCTTGTTGGGCGCCGACGGCAAGCGGCTGCATCTGTTCCATGAGATGCTCCATGTGCCGAGCGGGGAGGTCGCGGCGGCGCACGAGATCATGACCCTGCATGTCGATCTGGCGAGCCGGCGCACGGCGCCGTGGCCCGATCCGGTGCGCGCGCGGCTGGAGGCGGCGGTGGCCGGCGATACGCGGCCCTGGCCAGCGGCGGCGGGGCGGCGCATCGGGCTGCGGCGGGCGTAGCGGCGCGGTTCTCCGGTTGGCGATCAGCCGGGGGGCCGGCTGGCGAGGCGCAGGAGCGACCGGCGCAGGCCGGGGTCGAGCGCCATGGCCCAGTAGGCCGCCGCACAGGTGATCTGCGGCGGCACGCCGGGGTAGCGCGCGCGTGCCAGCGCGGCGGCGATCGCTCCGGCGGTGGCGGGATCGAGCGCGGACGGCGCGGGGAGTTGGTAGGCGGGCGGAGGGTGGGCCAGGATCTGGCGCGCGAGGGCCGTGCAGTCGTTCGGGGCGCGTTCGCGCCGCATCGGCACGATGAGCGCGACGCCCGCGCCCAACGCGCCGGCCACCAGCAGCTTGCCGAGCATGCAGCCCCTTCCCTGCCCCGCGCGAGGCGCCACCCCGGAGGCGCCCCCGAAGGCGCCCCGGAGTGGCGCCTCGCGCGGGGCAGGATCGGCGGCCCGGCGGCATTGTTCAAGCGCTGCGCAGCCGGCAGAGTAGCACCACGAAACGGGAGGAGACGAGATGACGGACAAGCGGATCGCGGTGGTCGGCGCCGGGGCGGTGGGCGGCTACATCGGCTCGGGGCTGGCGGCGGCCGGTCACGACGTGACGCTGATCGACCCCTGGCCCGCGCATGTGGAGGCGATCCGCACCGGCGGGATGCATCTGTCCGGCATGACCCCGCAGGAGAGCCGCGTGGTGCGCGTCCCGGCGCTGCATGTGACCGAGGTGCAGGACCTGGCGAAGCAGCGCCCGGTCGATATCGCCTTCGTCGCGATGAAATCCTACGACACCGAGTGGGCCACCTTGCTGATCGCGCCCTATCTGTCAGCTGGCGGCGTGGTGGTGTCGATGCAAAATTGTATCAACGAGGAGCGTATCGCCGCCCTGGTCGGCTGGGGCCGCACGCTGGGCACGGTGGTGACCGGCGGGCTGGCGCTCGATCTCTACGAGCCCGCGCATATCCGCCGGACGATGGCGCGGCGCCCGGATCTCACGTGCCTGTATGTCGGCGAGGCGAGCGGGCGGATCACCGCGCGGGCGCGCGAGATCGCCGGGCTGCTGAACGATGTCGATGTGACGCACGCGACCGACGACCTGTGGGGCGAGCGCTGGACCAAGCTCTGCGTGAACGGCATGCGCAACGGCGTGTCCGCCGCCACCGGCATGGGCGGCAACGAGCGCGACCGGCACGACGCGGTGCGCCGGGTGTGCATCCGCCTCGGCGCGGAATCGGTGCGGGTCGGGCAGGCGCTGGGCTACCGGGTAGGCAAGGTGGGCGCGCTCGATCCCGGCCAGCTCGCGCGCGCGGGGGAAGGCGATGCGGCGGCGCTGGCCGAGGTGGAGCGGCTGATGCTGGCCGGCACCACCGGGGCGGCGCGCAGCGACCTGCAACGCCCGTCGATGGCGCAGGATATGGCCAAGGGCCGGCGCACCGAGATCGAGTTCATGAACGGCTTCATCGCCGCGCGCGGCGCCGAGGCGGGCGTGCCGGCGCCGACGCATGCGCGGCTGACCGAGGTGGTGAAGCAGGTGGAGCGGGGCGAACTGCGCCCCGATCCGGCCAACGTGTTGTGGAACTGACATCAAGCGCCGGGTTGGCGGGCGGGGCAGCGCGCCCCGCCCGCGCGTCGGTTGTCAGGCGGTCGCCTGGATCAGCTTGCCGAAGCGTTCCCAGGTTTCGCCGTTCCAGCGCTGGAACTGCATCGCCTTGATCGGGCGGTGATCGGTCGGGCTGGTGTTCAGGGTGATGCCGGGCAGCACCGTGTCGATCTTGACATTGTGCAGGTTCTCGGCCTGGCGCATCACGTTCTGGCGCGAGAAGTTGCCGTTGCACTGCCGCAGCACCTGGACCATCGTCTGGGTGATGCCGTAGCCGAACACGTAGTCCGCATCCGACATGTCCGCCTTCGGCATGTATTTGCCCATGAACGCGCGCCATTTTTCCATCCCGGCGTCGTTCTTCCAACTCGGGTCGGTCGGGTCCTTCAGGTAGCCGGTGCTGATGATGCCGAGGCCGCTGTTCGCGCCGGCCGGGCGCATCACCCCGCCCACCGAGATCGAGACGTTGGTCATGAAGAACATCGGCTTCCAGCCGATCTCATGCACCTTGCGGATCGCCTGCGCGGCGAACTTGGGGATCGCGCCGACGATCAGCACGTTGGCGCCCGAGGCCTGGAGACTGACGATCTGCGAATCGACGGTGGGATCGGTGGTCTCGTAGCTGGCGGCGCGGGCGATGAATTTATGCGCGTCCTTGCCGAGCACGTCGCGTACGCCGGCGGGATAGTCCTTGCCGAAGTCGTCGTTCTGATACAGCACCGCGAAGCGCGGGTTCTTGACGTGCTTCATCGCGTACTGGGTATAGAACTGCGCCTCCAGCCGGTAGTTCGGCTGCCAGCCCATGTCCCACGGATAGTGTTTGTAGTCCGCCCATTTGCTGGCGCCGGAGCCGACGAAAAGGGTGGGGATCTTGTTGTGGTTCACATAGCGCGCGATCGCCGAGTTGGTCGGCGTGCCGAGGTCCTGGAACAGGAAGTCCACCTTGTCCTGCTCCACCAACCGGCGCACGTCCTCCACCGTGCGCGGCGGGTCGTAGCCGTCGTCCAGGCTGATGAAGTCGATCTTGTGGCCGGCGACGCCGCCCATGTCGTTAATCATCCGGAAATAGGCCGACTCCGTCCGGCCGATGTTCCCGTAGGAGGAGGCTGGTCCGCTGTAGGGCATGGTGTTGCCGATCTTCACCGTGGTCTTGGTGACCCCGGGCATCGCGGCGGCTCGCGCCGCGGTGAAGCGCCCCGCCAGGCCCGCGGCCAGGCTGCCGGTGACAAGCTCGCGTCGTCCGATCATGTTTTGTTCTCCCTGTGGCTTATAGGTCTTGACCAGCCCAGGGGTCAGCGCGGACGTCGGCCCGGGGGCCGGCGGGGCGACTGTGGGGCCGGAGCGGCCGGGGATGCAATCGAAAAAGCACCCCGCAAAGGCCCCTGCGCGCCGGGGCCGACGCGCGCTAGACTGCGCGGCGGCAAGCGAAGGAGGGGCGGGGCGATGTTCACGGTCAGGCCGAACGATGCAATCCTCGGCGCCACGATCGAGGGGCTGGACACGGCCGGCCCGATCGATGCGGGCGATTTCGCGCGGCTGCTGCTCGCGCTCGGCCGGCACGGCGTGCTGCGCTTTCCCGATCAGCACCTGGACGATCCGGCTCTGCGCGGCTTCGCCGAACGCTTCGGCGCGATCCAGGGCTCGGTGGCGAAGGAGGCCGCGGCGGGACGCGCGGTGCCGGAAGTTGGCGTGCTTTCCAACATCCGCCAAGGCGGGCAGCTCATCGGCTTTCCCGACGCCGGGCAGGACTGGCACACCGACATGTCCTACCGCGACCTGATGGGCTTCGTGAACGTGCTGTACGGCGTGCGCATCCCCCGCCGCGACGGGCGTGCGCTAGGCGGCACCGAGTTCGCCAACATGCACGCGGCGTACGACGCGCTGCCGGAAGCGCTGCGCGCGCGCCTCGCCGACGCCACCGTGACGCATGATTTCAACCAGTACTGGGAGAACGCGCGCCGGGCCGGCAGCACCCGCCCGCCGCTGACGCCCGAACAGCGGCGCGCCCGTCCGCCGGCGGTGCATCCGCTGTTCCTGACCCACCCGATCACCGGACGGAAGGTGCTCTATTGCAACCCCGGCTACGCGGAACGCATCAACGAACTGCCGGAAGCCGAAAGCGCTGAGATGCTGGCGTTCCTGTTCGCCCACCAGCTTCGTCCCGAGTTCCGCTGGACCCATGTCTGGACCGAGAACGACCTTCTGGTCTGGGATCATCTCGGCACCATCCACCGCGCGATCGCCGACTATCGCGCCGATGAGCCCCGCCTGATCCGCCGCTGCCAGGTGCTGGCGACCAGGGTCTTCGACCCTGATTTCCTCGCGCCCCTGCACGCGGCCCAACACGCCATGTAACGGAGTGCGCCCGATGGCCCGTGTTCCCTCCCTCGGTCCCACCGACGTGGCGGCCGAGCACCGCGATCTGCTCGCCCGGCCGATCGCGCTGCACAAGGCGCTGATCAACTCGCCCGGCGCGCTACGGGCGTTTTCCGCGCTCGGTCACTATATCCGCCACGGCAGCAAGCTCGATCCGCGGCTGCGCGAACTGGCGATCCTGCAGGTGGGGTATCTGGCGCGCGCGCCGTACGAATGGTCGCACCATATCAAGATCGGCCATGATTTCGGCGTCAGTGACGACGACATCCGCGCGCTGATCGCGGAAACCGAGGGACGCGGCTCGGCGCTCGATCCGCTCGCGCGGACCGTGCTGCTCGCGGCGCGGGAGATCACCGCGGCGGGCGCGGTGACGGATGCCACCTACGCGACGCTGGCCGCCGCGTTCGACGCCGAACTGCTGGTGGACCTGATCGTCACCATCTCGTTCTATTGCGGCGTGGTGCGCGTGCTGGGGAGCCTGCAAATCGAGGTCGAGGAGGACTACATGCCCTATCTGCGGCAGTTCCCGCTGCCGGCCTGACCGCCCGACCCAGGAGGTTCCCGTGCGCATCGGCGTGCCGAAGGAGATCAAGACCGAGGAATCCCGCGTCGGCCTGACGCCGGCGGGCGTGCGCGAACTGGTGGCGCACGGCCACGCGGTACTGGTGGAACACGGCGCCGCCGGCGGGATTGGCATCCCGGATGCGGCCTACCAGGCCGCCGGCGCCACCATCCTCGCCGATGCCGCCGCGGTGTTCGCCGACGCCGAGCTGATCGTGAAGGTCAAGGAGCCACAACCGGTCGAGATCGCCCGGCTGCACCCCGGCCAGGTGCTGTTCACCTACCTGCATCTGGCCGCCGACCGGGCGCAGACCGAAGCGCTGCTCGCCTCCGGCGTCACCGCGATCGCCTACGAGACCGTCACCGACGCGCGCGGTTCCCTGCCGTTGCTGGCGCCGATGAGCGAGGTCGCGGGACGGATGGCGGTGCAGGTCGGCGCGCACTGCCTGGAGCGCGAGCAGGGCGGCGCGGGCATTCTCCTTGGCGGCGTGCCGGGCGTGGCGCCGGCCAAGGTGGTGGTGCTCGGCGGCGGCGTGGCCGGCACCAACGCGGCGCGCATGGCGGCGGGGCTCGAAGCCTCCGTCACCATCATCGACAAATCCCTGCCGCGTCTTTACGCGCTCGACCTGCAATTCGGCGCCCGCGCCACCACGTTGTTCTCGACCACCGAAACGATCGAGCAGGCGGTGCGGGCCGCCGATCTGGTGATCGGCGCGGTGCTGGTGCCCGGCGCGGCGGCGCCGAAGCTGGTCTCGCGCGAGATGGTGCGCGCGATGCGGCCGGGTTCGGTGCTGGTCGATATCGCCATCGACCAGGGCGGCTGCTTCGCCACCTCGCGCCCGACCACCCATGCCGCGCCCACCTATGTGGACGAAGGCGTGGTGCATTATTGCGTGACCAACATGCCGGGCGCGGTCGCGCGCACCTCCACCCTCGCGCTGACCAACGCTACCTTGCCGTTCGTGGCGGCCCTGGCAGGCAAGGGCTGGCGGCGGGCGCTGGGCGATGACGCGCATCTGCGCGCGGGCCTCGCGTTGCATGCCGGGACGCTGGTTCACCCGGCGGTGGGTGAGGCGCTGGGGATCGCGGTCGTGCCGGCCGCAACCGTCGTGGCGGACTGAGAAGGAAAGCAGCATGTCGACCTCCGATCGCGGCTGGACCGCATGAGCTTCCGTTCGCTCTACCGGCACGGCTTCGCCCGCGTCGCGGCCTGCACGGTGAAGGCCGCGCTCGCCGATCCGGCGGCCAATGCCGAGGCGATCCTGCACGCCGCCCGCACCTGCCACGACCGCGGCGCCGCGCTCGCGGTGTTTCCGGAACTCGCGCTTTCTGCCTACGCGATCGACGACCTGCGGCTGGCGGACGCGCTGCTGGATGCGGTGGAAGCCGCCGCCGCGGCGCTGATCGAGGCCAGCCGCACTCTGCTCCCGCTGCTGCTGGTCGGCGCGCCGCTGCGCCACCACGGGCGGGTCTACAACACCGCGCTGGCGATCCACCGCGGCCGGTTGCTCGGCGTGGTGCCGAAATCCTATCTCCCCAACTACCGGGAGTTCTACGAACCGCGCCAGTTCGCCGCCGGGGAGGGCTGGCACGGCGCCGAGACACGCGTGGCCGGCCATGCCGCGCCGTTCGGCCCCGATCTGCTGTTCGGCGCCGAGGACCTGCCCGACCTGATCGTGCACGCCGAGATCTGCGAGGACCTCTGGGTACCGGTGCCGCCCAGTTCGCTCGCCGCGCTGGCCGGCGCGTCGGTGCTCGCCAATCTGTCCGGCAGCCCGATCACCATCGGCAAGGCCGACACCCGCCGGCTGCTCTGCCAGTCGCAATCGGTGCGCTGCCTCAGCGCCTATCTGTATGCCGCCGCGGGCGCCGGTGAATCCACCACCGATGTCGCTTGGGACGGCCAGGCCTCGATCTTCGAGAGCGGCGTGAAGCTCGCCGAGACGGAGCGTTTCCCCGACGGGGAGCGGATCGCGCTGGCCGATATCGATCTCGATCTGCTGCGCCAGGAGCGCATGCGGGCGGGAAGTTTCGACGACAACCGGCGCGGCCACGCCGAGGCCACCAGGGCGTTCCGTCGCATCCCGTTCCGGCTCGATCCGCCGCGCGGCGATCTCGGGCTGATGCGCGTGGTGGAGCGCTTCCCGTTCGTGCCGTCCGACCCCGCGCGGCTCGAACAGGATTGTTTCGAGGCCTACAATATCCAGGTGGCGGGGCTCGCGCAGCGGCTGGAAGCGGCAGGCATCAGGCGCGCGGTGATCGGCGTCTCCGGCGGCCTCGATTCCACCCAGGCGCTGCTGGTCACCGCGCAGGCGTTCGATCGGCTGGGCCGCAAGCGCAGCGACATCCTGGCCTACACCATGCCGGGCTTCGCCACCGGGGACGCGACCAAGGCCAACGCCATCGCGCTGATGACGGCGCTCGGCGTCACCTGGGCCGAACTCGACATCCGCCCGGCGGCGCTGCGCATGCTGGAAGACCTCGGCCATCCCTACGCCGCCGGTGCCGCAACCTACGACATCACTTTCGAGAACGTGCAGGCGGGGCTGCGCACCGACTACCTGTTCCGTCTCGCCAACCACAACGACGGCATCGTGATCGGCACCGGCGATCTGTCGGAACTGGCGCTCGGCTGGTGCACCTACGGCGTGGGCGATCAGATGTCGCACTACAACGTGAACGCCGGCGTGCCGAAGACGCTGATCCAGCACCTGATCCGCTGGGTCGTCGCCGGCGCGCGCTTCGGCGATGACGCCGGGCACACGCTGGACGCGATCCTGGAGACGGAAATCTCCCCCGAACTGATCCCCGCCGCGCCGGGCGAGGCGCCGCAGAGCACCGAGGCACGCGTCGGTCCCTACGCGCTGGCGGATTTCGCGCTGTTCTACACGCTGCGCCACGGGTTCCGCCCGTCCAAGATCGCCTTCCTGGCGCTGCACGCCTGGGAGGACCCGGCGCGCGGGGACTGGCCGCCCGGCTTCCCGGCCTCCCGCCGCACCGCCTATACGTTGGCCGAGATCCGTCGCTGGCTGCGCGAGTTCCTGTTTCGTTTCTTCACCACCAGCCAGTTCAAGCGCTCGGCGCTGCCGAACGGGCCGAAGGTGGTGGCCGGCGGCGCGCTGTCGCCGCGCGGGGACTGGCGCGCGCCGTCCGACGGCAACGCGCGGGCTTGGTTGGCGGAGCTCGAAGCCAACGTTCCGGAAGCCTGACCGCTCGCGCCCCCTCCGCGTCCCCAAATCGAACGAACGGGATGAAACAGCGATGTAACCACCGGAATGGCATCAGCCGTTGGCGGCGAGGTGTCGGCAGCCTGCCGACCGGCCGTGCCGGCCCCCCATCGGAGGAGGCCGGCGGGCGTGACCGAAGGCAGGTGCCAGGGAGACCGTGAGTATGGGAAAGACTCGATCGTGGTTGTCGGCGCAGAAGTCCTGGCTGCATCCGTCGCAGGGATTGCACGGCGACCGGAACGGGGTTCCCGCCGAGCGGATGAACCGCATGTACGTCTCGCTCCGGCGGCGCCTGTCCGACAAGATCGAGGACGTGCTTGAGGAAGCCTGCATGAGCCGCGATCTGGACACCGCGGAGGAGTTGCTGCAGGTACTCGAATTCATGCAGACCCGCCGGCCGGAAAGCGACAACCAGAACCGGCGCTCGAGCGACGAGGCGCTGGACCGTGCCCGTGTCGTGGTCGCCCGGCTGCGCAAGGTCTGCGGGGGCCACGAGGAATCGGCTGCCGGCCCCCCGACATTCGGCAAGAGCGGAACCGCCGTTCGACCCGGCGAGTGATACCAGCCGCCCGAAATAACGGAAGATTCGGTATTTGGGGCGGCTGGTATCGCGCGCGGGGTTGCCGCTGGGGGTTGGTGGGGCGGCCGCGCGCCGACTGAGACTCATACCGACCGCCGTTGACCCATCCTTCATGGGTCAACGGCGGTCGGTATAAAGGCGGCTACCGCCGGATGAACTGCCAGTAGCGCGGGGTGCGCCCGGCGCGCAGGGCCTTTGCCTCATAGCGCGTCGGCGGCCAGCCCGCGGGACGCACGCGGGCGGGCGGCGGCGCGCAGAACAGCGTCTGCGCCGCCATCACCTCCGTCACCCAGTCCTGATAGGTCGGATCGTCGCTGGCCACCCGCCACGCGGCGCCGGGGCGCAGCACGCGCGCTAGGTCGGGCAGCGCGGCGGGATGGACGAAGCGGCGCTTGGCGTGGCGCGTCTTCGGCCAGGGGTCAGGGAACAGCAGGAACAGCCGGTCCAGGCAGGCGTCCGGCAACAACCGCAGGAGGGTCCGTGCGTCGTCGGTCCACAGGCGCAGGTTCGCCGGCAGCGGCGCACTCGCCTCGCCCCCCTCCGGGACCAGGCGCGACAGCAGCGAGCAGATGCCGTTCTCGAACACCTCGCAGGCGATCAGCGCGGTGTCCGGGTCGGCGGCGATCTGCGCCAGCGCGTGCTCGCCGCCGCCGAACCCCACTTCCAGCGCCAGCGCGCGCGGGCGCGGCGCGAAGGCGGCGGCCGGATCGGCGCTCGCGGTCGCGGGGAATTCCAGGCGCGGCAGGGTGACATCCAGCAGCAGATGCTGGCGGGGCCGCAGCGCGTGGCCGCGCCCCCTGCCGTACAGCCGGTCGGGCGGCGGCTTTACCGCCCGAACGCCGACTTCAGCGCCGGCACCAGATCGGTCTTTTCCCACGTGAAGGTGCCCCGGTCGGCGTTCGGCTCGCGGCCGAAATGCCCATAGGCCGAAGTCGCGGCATAGATCGGCCGGTTCATGTGCAGCTGCTCGCGGATGCCGCGCGGCGAGAGGTTCACCACCTCCCGCAGCACCCGCTCCAGGCGCTTCTCCTCCACGTCGTGCCCGGTGCCGTGCAGATCGACATAGACCGACAGCGGGTGGGAGATGCCGATCGCGTAGGCGATCTGCAGCGTGCAGCGATCGGCCAGCCCGGCGGCGACGACGTTCTTCGCCAGGTAGCGGCAGGCATAGGCGGCCGAGCGATCGACCTTGGTCGGGTCCTTGCCGCTGAACGCCCCGCCGCCGTGCGGGGCGGCGCCGCCGTAGGTATCGACGATGATCTTGCGTCCCGTCAGGCCGCAGTCGCCATCCGGCCCGCCGATCACGAACTTGCCGGTGGGGTTCACGTAGAACTCCCGATCCGGCGGCAGCCAGCCGCGCGGCAGCACGTCTTCGACGATCGGCGCGAGCATGTGCTTGATCTCTTTCTGATCGAGACCTTCGACATGCTGGGTGGAGACCACGACCGACGTGGCGCCCACCGGGCGGCCATCGACGTAGCGCAGCGTCACCTGGCTTTTCGCGTCCGGCAGCAGCCCGGCCACCTTGGGATCGCCCGCGCGGCGCAATTCGCTCATGCGGCGCAGGATCAGGTGCGCGTAGTAGATCGGCGCCGGCATCAGCGCCTCGGTCTCACGGCAGGCGTAGCCGAACATCAGGCCCTGGTCGCCCGCGCCCTCGTCCTTGTTGCCGCCGGCGTCCACGCCCTGCGCGATATCGGAGGACTGGGCGTGCAGGTGGCACTCGATCTGCGCGTTCTTCCAGCTGAAGCCGGCCTGGTCGTAGCCGATGTCGTGGATCGCCAGACGGCAGAGATGGGCCAGATACTCGGGCGTCACGGTGTCCGGCCCGCGGGTCTCCCCGGCGAGGACCACGCGGTTGGTGGTCACCAGGGTTTCGCACGCCACGCGCGCGTAGGGATCGGCGGCGAGGAACGCGTCCAGCACCGTATCGCTCAGCCGATCGGCGACCTTGTCCGGGTGCCCCTCCGAGACCGACTCGGAGGTGAACAGGTATTCGCCCGTATCGCGCATGGATTTCGCCTCTTGTCGCGGTGTCTTGGGAGGTGACGAAAGGGGTGGCGCGGACAGACCGGCCGCCGCCCGCGGCCGGGTGCCGGGGGCGGGCCTCATTGGCGGAAACCCCTGCCAGGGTCAAGAACCGCCCGCGCGGGTCGGGGCCGGTTCAGCCGATGCCGAGCACGTCCTGCATGGAATAGAGGCCCGGGGTCCGGCCGGCGGCCCACAGCGCGGCGCGCACGGCGCCGGTGGCGAAGGTCCGCCGGTCGAAGGCGCGATGGGTCAGCGCGATATGCTCGGTCCCCGCGGCGAAGATCAGCGTGTGCTCGCCCACCACCTGGCCGCCGCGCAGGGCGGCGAAGCCGATGGCGCCGGGCTTGCGCGGGCCGGTATGGCCATCCCGCCCGCTTTCCATCACCGCCTCCAGCGCCACCCCGCGGCCGCGTGCCACCGCCCGGCCGAGGCCGATCGCGGTGCCGGACGGCGCGTCCACCTTCTGACGATGGTGCATCTCCAGGATTTCGGCGTCGTAGCTCTCGGCCGGCAGCGCCGCGGCCATACGCTCGGCCAGTGCCAGCACCAGGTTCACCCCGGCGGAGAAATTCGCCGCATAGACCACCGGAATGGTGCGGGCCGCCGCCGCCACCGCCGCCTCGTCGGCCGCCGACAGGCCCGACGTGCCGAGCACCCAGGCGGTGCCGGCGGCGGCCAGCGTCGCCGCATGGCCCTGCACGGCCGAGGCATGGGTGAAGTCGATCACCACGTCCGCCGCGGCGGCGAGGCTGGCGAGATCCGTCACCTTCACGCCGGGCGGCGGCGCGGCGCCGGAGCGGGAGGTGCCGCCGACCAGAGCCGCTCCGGCGGCGGGGACCTCCTCGGCCAGCAGCCGCCCCATCCGGCCGGTGAGGCCGGCAATCCCGATGCGTAGAGCCATGGCGGGCGCTCCCTGAAGGCTGCGGACCGACCCGGTCCGGGGGCGCGAGACTGCGGCGGCCGGCCCAGGGCGTCCAGCGGGGGGCGTCCCGCGCGGGTTCGGCGGTTGACGCGGCCGGGGGCAGCCGTGCTACTCACCGGTAGCAGCATGCGCGGCGGCGACGCTGACACCGGCGCCCGCCCCGCGCCCCAAGCCAAGCAAACGGAGGTCCGCGTCCATGAAGCTCATGTGGTTCCACCTGATGCCCTATACCGAGCTGCCGGACGATTTCCGCGACACCAACCCGTCCGTCTGGGTCGATATCCACTCCAAGCTGTTCGACCCCAAGCGCGCCCACCACATGTACAACGACTTCATGGACGAGCTCGAATATGCCGCGCAGTGCGGGTTCGACGCGGTGTGCGTGAACGAGCACCATTCTAACGGCTACGGGCTGATGCCTTCGCCCAACCTGATCGCCTCGGCGCTGGCACGGCGCACCACCGATACCGCGATCTGCGTGATGGGCAATTCGCTCGCGCTGTACAATCCGCCGACGCGGGTGGCGGAAGAATTCGCGATGATCGACGTGATCTCGGGCGGGCGGCTGATCGCCGGCTTCCCCGTAGGCACGCCGATGGACACCTGCTACGCCTACGGCACCAACCCGAGCCAACTGCGCTCCCGCTACCTCGAAGCGCACGACCTGGTGATGCGCGCCTGGCAGGAGAAGGACACTTTCGCCTTCAACGGCCGCTACAACCAGCAGCGCTACGTGAACATCTGGCCGCGCCCGATCCAGCGCCCGCATCCGCCGATCTGGATCCCCGGCGGCGGTTCGGTGGAGACCTGGCAGTGGTGCGCCGAAATGGACTACGTCTATTGCTACCTGTCCTACTACGGCTACAAGGCCGGGCAGGCGCTGATGGACGGGTTCTGGAACGAGATGTCCCGCCTCGGCAAGGACCGCAACCCGTACCGCGCCGGCTTCCTGCAATTCGTCGGCGTCGGCGAGAGCCGCCAGCACGCTTTCGACCTGTATTCGGAAGCCGCCGAGTATTTCTACGGCCGCTGCCTGCATGTCGATCCTCGCTGGGCGACGCCGCCCGGCTACGTCACCGAGGCGACCCAGGCAGCCGGCATCAAGAGCCAGATCCAGCAGGCGGCCGGCGCCGGCGCGATCGGTTCCACCACCGGCACCCGTTTCGCGGCCGTGGCGCGCGAGATGGATGCGATCGTCGATCGCGGCTATGTCATCATCGGCTCCCCCGACGAAGTGACGGAACAGCTGCGCGAAGTGGCGCGCAGCCTGAACGTCGGCCACCTGATGCTGCTGTTGCAGTTCGGGAACATGGGCAAAGAGCTGTGCCGCTACAACACCAAGCTGTTCGCCGACAAGGTGCTGCCGAACATGAAGGATCTGTTCGGCGAATGGGAAGACCGCTGGTGGCCACAGCCGATCGGGGCCGCGCAGCGGGCGGAGGTTCCCGCCTTCCTGCCGAAACTGGCGGCGGAATAGGCCGCGCCCCGACCCCTTCCGTGCCGATTTGTTGGAGAGCAGGGTGAGCGAACCCGAAACCACGACGATGGATATCAACGGCTTCCCGACCCGGGTCTGGCGCAAGGGCAGCGGGCCGAGGCTCGGCTTCCTCGCCGGGTTCGGGGGGCTGCCGCGCTGGGTGCCGTTCCTCGATGCGCTGGCCGCACAGCGCACCGTCATCGTGCCGTCCCTGCCGGGGTTTCCCGGCGGCGATCGCGGCCATGGCGTGCTCGATACGCATCTGGACTGGCTGCTGGCGGTGCGCGCGATCCTGGATCAGGCGGGCCTCACGGGGGCCGATCTGGCGGGCAGTTCGGTCGGCGCCTCGCTAGCGGCCGAGATGGCGGCGGTCTGGCCCGCCAGCGTGCGCAAGCTGGCGCTGATCGCGCCGTTCGGCCTGTTCGAGGAGAAGGACCCGCCCACCGATCCCTGGGCGCAACGGGCGGACGCGGTGCCCGGCCTGATGTGCGCCGATCCAGAAATCTGGAAGGCGCTGAAGGCGATGCCGGAAGGTGCAAACTCGATCGAATGGCCGATCGAGCAGACCCGCGCCGCCGAAGCCGCCGCGCGCATCTTCTGGCCGCTCGGCAACACGCGGCTGGAAAAGCGCCTGCCGCTGATCGCAGCCCCCACGCTGCTGCTGTGGGGCACACAGGACCGGATCATGCCGACAAGCTACGCCGAGCGCTTCCGCGCCGCGATCAAGGGCGAAACGGAAGTACGCATGATCGACGGCGCCGGACATCTTGCCGAACTCGACCAGCCGCACGCGGTGGCCGAGGCGATCCTCGGCTGGACCGCATAGGAAACCGAACGATGACGACGCTCGATCCCGATGTTCTCCTGGTGCTCGAAATGATCCGGATGGCCGGTCGGCCGCCGTTCGAGCAACTCACCCCGAACGAAGCGCGCGAGGCTTACATGAAGAGCCGCGCGGTGTTGCAGCCCGACCCCGAGCCGGTGGCCGAGGTACGCAATTTGTCCGCGCCCGGCCCGCTGGGGGACATTCCGCTGCGCCTCTATCGTCCGGCCGGCGTCGGGGAACGCGCACCCGCGCTGGTCTATTACCACGGCGGCGGCTGGCTGCTCGGCGGGCTCGACTCGCACGACGTGGTGTGCCGGCGCTTCGCCAACGCGGCCGGCTGCGTGGTGGTTTCCGTCGATTACCGGATGGCGCCGGAGCATCCGTTCCCCGCCGCGGTCGACGACTGCGCCGAGGCCACGCGCTTCGTGATCG
>JAJZVS010000156.1 GCA_021845555.1 Pseudomonadota bacterium | reverse complement strand
GGCGGTGGACTGGGCGAACGCGCCGACGCTGCTGCTGCATCTGTCGCCCGAACACCCCGACTGGCCGCGCGACGCGGCCGGGCTCGACCTTCTGGCCGCGGAGCTCGGGCTGGACGATGCCCGCGCGCTGGGGCGTGCCCTGGTGCTCGATCCGACCGCCGTGCCGCCGGGCGCGGTGGTGCATCGGATCGCCGACAGCCGGGAGGGCTGGGCCAAGGCGGTCGAGCTGCTGGAAGCGATGGCCTTCGCCGGCGCGCGACAGACCACGCTGCTGCTCGATTTTTCGGAAGTCCGCCCGGCCGGCAGCCCGATCCGCGGCATGCAGGGGCGGCCGGCCTCCGGCCCGGTGTCGCTGCTGCGCGCCTTCCTGAACATCCGCCGCCATGTGATCGATCCCGCCCGCGCGCGCGATCCGGCCGGCGAGGCGTTGCAGCCCTGGGAACAGGCGCTGCTGGCGGACCACTACCTGTCGCTGGAAGTGCAGGTCGGCGGCGCCCGCCGCGCCGCGCGGATGGCCACCAAATCCTGGCGCGATCCGGGGATCCTGCGCTTCATCCGGGCCAAGGAAGCGGGCGGGCTGTGGACTGCCAACAACTCGGTGATGGCCGACGCGGATTTCTGGTCCCGCATCCAGGGCGGCGATCCGGCCGATCCGCTGACCCTGCGCGCCCGCGCGGTGTTCGCCGAGGCGACCCGCTGCGCCTATGTCAACGGCGAACCCGGCTTCATCAACGGCGACCGGCTGGAAGACCACCGCACCGGCTCGGCCCGTGAGCGCCCGGTCTATGCGGATGGGCGCGACGTGCGCAGCCTGCGCTACCAAGTGGATCATGCCGCCGCGCTGCTGGCCGATCTGGCCGGGCGCGCCGCGGTGGCGGATTTCCCGGTCACCACCAATCCCTGCGGCGAGATCGCGCTGCATGTCGCCGGCGGCTACTGCGTGATCGCCGATTTCGCCCCGCTGCTGGCCTGCCCGGTCGCGGTGGAAGACATCGCCCCCGGCGCCGTGCCGGCGGAAGTGGCGGCGCTGTGGGACGCGCGGGTGGAGGATTCGGTGCGCCTCGGCGTGCGCTTCCTGATGCGCGCCAACCGGATGGATGCCCTGTATGGGGAGGAAGTGGCGCGCACCAACCGCATGGGCATCGGCCCCACCGGCCTGCACGAATATGCCTGGATGCGCTTCGGCCTGGGCTTCGCCGACCTGCTGGATGAGGACCGCGCCGCCCCGTTCTGGGACATGATGGCGCGGCTGTCGGCGGCGGCGAAGGCGGAAGGTGATGTCTATGCGAAGGAACTCGGCCTGCGCCGCCCGGTGACCGTCACTACCGTGAAGCCCGCCGGCACCACCAGCAAGCTGTTCGGCCTGACCGAGGGCGCGCACCTGCCGGCGCGGCGGCAGTATCTGCGCTGGGTGCAGTTCAAGGGCTTGCGCGACTCCGACACCGGGGAATGGGCGCCCGGCTCCGACCCGCTGCTGGCCGACTATGCCGGCCGCGGCTATCCGATGCGGACGCTGAAAACCTTCCCCGGCATGACCGTGGTGGGCTTCCCCACCGTGCCGCTGATCATGCAGCTTGGCCTGGCGGACCGCCTGGTCACGGCGCCCGAGGCGACGCCCGAGCAGCACTACCGCTGGATCGGCCTGCTGGAGCGGCACTGGATCGGCGAAAACCAGGGCAACCAGGTCAGCTACACGCTGAAGCTGTTCACCGACCGGCACGATCTGGACGCCTTCCGCGCCATCGTGCTGCGCCACCAGCCGGAAGTGCGCTGCTGCGCGGTGTTGCCGAGCCGGCCGGACCACGAACTCGGCTACGAATACCTGCCGGAGGAAGAAGTCGCCGACGACGCCTTCGCCGCGCTGGTGGCGCGGATCGAGGCGGCGGAGGAAGCGGTCGATCTGGCGCATCTGCAATGCGCCTCGGGGGTCTGCCCGATCTGACGAAGCAGCGGCCGGCGGGCCTGGGTCATCCGGCCCGGGCCTGCTCCTCCGGCGTGCGGAGCGTGAGCGCCAGGGCGTGCATGCCGCCGGTGAATTCCGCCGCCAGCGCGGCGTGCACGGAGCGGGAGCGCTCGACCCGGCTCAGGCCGGCGAAGGCTTCGGCCACCACCAGCACATGATAGTGGGTTTCCCCCTCCGGGCGCGCACCGGCGTGGCCGGCGTGGCGGGCGCTTTGGTCGGCGACCTCGACCCGCGCGGGGGCGAAGCGGGACTCCAGGACGGTTTTCAGGCGTTCGGCGCGGGTGTGCTGCATGGGTGCTGTATCTGCCGTTCGTGGCCCATTGCCAACTCGGCCCGGCGCACGCACATAAGGCCCATCATGACCCGACGCGCCGCGCGACCCCGGGCCTTCGCACCCGACCCGGCGGCGCCGGGCCGGGTCTGCGACATGCCCGCCTGCGCCGCGATGGGCGAGTACCGCGCCCCCAAATCCCGCCGGAACCTCAGCGAGTACTGGTGGTTCTGCCTGGAGCATGTGCGCGCCTACAACGCCGGCTGGGACTATTACAAAGGCATGTCCCCCGGCGAGATTGAGACCGAGCTCCGCCGCGATACCGCCTGGCAGCGGCCCACCTGGCCGCTCGGCCGGCTCGGCGGGACCGCCGCCGACGAGGCGTGGCTGCATGACCCGCTGCACCTGTTGGCCGCCGGGCGGGTACGGCGCGGCACCGCCGCCTCGCCCGACCAGCCCCCGCCCGAATTGCGCGAGCCGCTCGCCGCGCTCGGCCTCGCCTGGCCGCTGACGCTGGAGGCGCTGCGGTCCCGCTACAAGGACCTGGCCAAGCGGCACCATCCGGACGCCAACGGCGGCGACCGCGACGCCGAGGAACGCATCAAGACCATCAACCTCGCCTACGCCACCCTGCGCGCCCGCCTGGTTTCCGAGGGCGCGCACGCCCCGGCCGCGGACCGTGCGGCGGCGGCGGGCTGATCTCTCTCGCGCCGCGCCCCCGACCCGGCCGGGGCGCGTTTGACACGGCAGGCGCCGGGCTTAGACTTTCCGCCGAACGAACAGGACACGCTGGCTGATGAACACCGTCGCCTCTCTCGCCGAACTCCGCCCCACCTCCGCGATCGACCTCCCGGACATCAAGGTGTCCGCGCGCGAGGCGTTCGGGATCGACACCAACATGGTGGTCCCGGGCTTCTCCGTGCGCACCGAGCATGTGCCGGACATCGACACCGCCTATATGTTCGACAAGGAAACCACGCTGGCGATCCTGGCGGGGTTCGCCTTCAACCGGCGCGTGATGATCCAGGGCTACCACGGCACCGGGAAATCGACGCATATCGAGCAGGTGGCCGCGCGGCTGAACTGGCCGTGCATCCGGGTCAATCTGGACAGCCACATCAGCCGCATCGACCTGATCGGCAAGGACGCGATCGTGCTGCGCGACGGCAAGCAGATCACCGAATTCCGCGAGGGCATCCTGCCCTGGGCGCTGCAGCACGCCTGCGCGCTGGTGTTCGACGAATACGATGCCGGCCGCCCGGACGTGATGTTCGTGATCCAGCGGGTGCTGGAGGTGGAAGGCAAGCTGACGCTGCTCGACCAGAACCGGGTGATCCGCCCGCATCCGAGCTTCCGCTTGTTCGCGACCGCCAACACGGTGGGCCTCGGCGACACGACGGGCCTCTATCACGGCACGCAGCAGATCAACCAGGGCCAGATGGACCGCTGGAACATCGTCGCCACGTTGAACTACCTGCCGCACGCGATGGAGACCGGGATCGTGCTGGCGAAGATGGGCGTCGAGGCGTCGGACGCGAAGATGAAGAAGCAGGTGGAGGCGATGGTGGCGCTGGCCGACCTGACCCGCGCCGGATTCATCAACGGCGACATCTCCACCGTGATGTCGCCGCGCACGGTCATCACCTGGGCGGAAAACGCGCGGATCTTCGGCGACGTGGGCTTCGCGTTCCGGATGACGTTCCTGAACAAATGCGACGAGGCGGAGCGGAGCACGGTGGCCGAGTATTACCAGCGCTGCTTCAACGAGGAGATCCCGACCGGGGGCTTCATGCGGAAGGCGGGGTGAGCCTTTCGGCATGAGCGGCACCACCAAGGACAACGCCCGCACCGAGGATTTCAAGCGCGCCACCGCCGGCGTGCTGCGCGCGATCGCCGAGATCCCCGACGTGCAGGTGAACTTCCAGCCCGGCCCCTCGGGCGTGTCGGGCAAGCGCGCCCGGCTGCCGCTGCCCACGCGCGCCCTGCCGCCGGCCGAGATGGCCAAGCTGCGCGGCGCGTCGGATGCGATCGCGCTGCGCCTGCGCCACCACGATGACGCCGTGCACAACGCGCGCATGCCGTCCCGGCGCGAGGCGCGCGACGTTTACGACGCGCTGGAACAGGCGCGGGTCGAGATCGTCGGCGCCCGCCACATGAGCGGCGTGGCCGCCAACCTGCGCGCCAAACTGTCCGAGGAGTGCGAGACGGAAGGCTACGACCGCATGACGCGGAAGGAGCAGCTTCCGGTCACCGCCGCGCTGTCGCTGCTGGCGCGCGAGCGGATGTCGGGCGAGCCGGCGCCGGAGGCGGCGCGGCGCGTCCTCGCGCTCTGGCGCGGCGGCTTGGACGAGAACGCCGAAGCCGCGCTCGCCGAAATGGGCCGCACGCAGGACGACCAGCGCGCCTTTACCCGCGCCGCGCGCAAGCTGCTCGCCGCCTTCGACCTCGCCGAGGCGGAAGCCGACGCCGAGCCTGAGGACCAGGACCAGGAGGGCGAGGAGGGCGGCGAGCAATCCGGCGAGCAGGACAACCCCGAACAGGGCGAAGGCCAGTCCGAATCGGACCAGGAGAGCATGCTCGGCGCCCAGCCGGAGGAAATGGAAGGCGAGGCCGCCGACGACACCGGCGACGAGTCGGAGGAAGAAGCGGCCATCGCCGAGGGCGACGACCGTCCCGGCGGACCGCAGCCGCGGCGGGAACGGCCGAACCCCGACGACAGCGCCGTGTACCGTGCGTACACCCGCCAGTTCGACGAAGAGATCGCCGCCGAGGATCTGTGCGACGCCGACGAGCTCACCAGGCTGCGCCAGCAGCTCGATCAGCAGTTGCAGCATCTGCAAGGCGTGATCTCCAAGCTCGCGAACCGGCTGCAGCGCCGCCTGCTGGCGCAGCAGACCCGCGCGTGGGAGTTCGATCTGGACGAAGGCCTGCTCGACGCCGGGCGCCTCTCGCGCGTGGTGGTCAATCCGATGCAGGCGCTGTCCTACAAGCGCGAACAGGAGATGGAGTTCCGCGACACCGTCGTGACCCTGCTGATCGACAACTCGGGGTCGATGCGCGGGCGGCCGATCACGGTGGCGGCGATGTGCGGCGACATCCTGGCGCGCACGCTGGAACGCTGCGCGGTGAAGGTGGAGGTGCTCGGCTTCACCACGCGGGCGTGGAAAGGCGGGCAGTCGCGCGAGAAATGGGTGCAGGACGGCAAGCCGCGCAATCCCGGCCGGCTGAACGACCTGCGCCACATCATCTACAAGGCGGCCGATTCGCCCTGGCGGCGCGCGCGCAAGAACCTCGGCCTGATGCTGCGCGAGGGGCTGCTGAAGGAGAACATCGACGGCGAGGCCCTGCTGTTCGCCTATCGCCGCCTGCTGTCGCGCCCCGAGCACCGGCGCATCATGATGGTGATTTCCGACGGCGCGCCGGTCGATGATTCCACCCTGTCGGTGAACCCCGGCAACTACCTGGAAAAGCATCTGCGCGAGGTGATCCGCGAAATCGAATCCCGCGACCAGGTGGAACTGATCGCCATCGGCATCGGCCACGACGTCACCCGCTACTACCGCCGCGCGGTGACGATCGTGGACGCCGAGGAACTCGGCGGAACGATGATGAAGAAGCTCACGGAACTGTTCGACGAGGACGCGGGCGCCGCCTGGGCCCGCGCCGCCGCCGAACAGGCCCCGATGCTGGCGTAGCGCCTAACCCAGCTGCCGCGGCCGATAGATCGCCACATGGTCGATCCGCGCGATCGGCCGGTCGGTATCCGCCAGCACCAGCGCCGCGAGTTCCACGAACCGGTGGCCCTTGCGCGCGTAATTGGCGCTGACGCGGGCGCGCACCGTGATCTCCGCCCCGACGCGCGCCAGACCGAGGTGGCGCACCGTGCTGCCGACATGCATCCATGGACCGAGCACCACGTTGTGGCTGAGCGCCCAGTTGCAGGTGCGCAGGATCATGCCCGGATGGGCCAGCCCCTCGGCGGCATAGATCGGCGCAGTCTCGCGCACATCGTGCAGATAGGCTGCGGCGAAGTCCGACGTGAACGCCAGCGGGCGCATCCCGAGCAGGGTGCCGGGGGCGAGCGAGACCTCGTCGGCCGGCGGGCGCGCGTCCGGCGCCGGCGGCCGCGGCGGGGCGGCGAAGGCCTCGATCGCCGGCGCGGCGGCGGGCAGCGCGGCCTCCCCGGTGGCGCAGGCGATGTCGCGGCTTTCCGCGATCAGGTCGAGGCCGGTGGGGGTTTCGTGCGCGGCCACCGCGACCGCGTCGCCGTCGTAGACCGGCTTGGCGAAGCGGCAGGCGGCGGTGCCGCGTTCCAGCCAGACCCGGCCCCAGTGCGCCACCGCGGGATGGGTCATGTAGGCGTAGACATCGACGCCCGGCACCAGGCCACCGGTGAAGCCGAACCGGCCGGCCACCGCGTCGTCGTGGATCTTGTTCTCCGAATCATGGGCGCTGTTATACGCTTGCACATGATATTTTACGGTTCGGTTCATGGGTCCTCCTCCTCCCTAGGCTGGGCCGGCCCCGGCGGCGGCGCGGCGGGGCAGCATGGCATACTCCGCGCGCGACCGCTTGCCCGCGCGGCGGGCGGCGGGTAAGAGGGGCCTCCCGGCGGCGGCGCTTGCCCGCTTCCGGGTGAGGACCGGCCCGGTCCGTCCCGATCGGTGGGGCGCGTAGCTCAGCGGGAGAGCACTACCTTGACACGGTAGGGGTCACAGGTTCGATCCCTGTCGCGCCCACCATCCGCCATCAGCGTAGGGGCCGCTTGCGGCCTTGGGTACGCCTCCCGCTGCGGGGCGGCTCCCGCCATGCGCCGCAGAACCATGCCGACCGCCTGGCGGCCTCCGGAACGGCTTGGCTTACGGCCCCTCACACGCTCGCCAGCGCCGGCAGCACCTCCCGGCCCAGCATGTCGAGCTGCTCCAGCGCGAGCGACGCCGGCGTCCCCGGCAGATGCGTGCCAACGCAGAAATAATTCACGCCGAACCGGCGTTGCAGCGCGCCCAGCTGGTCGATCACCTCGGCCGGGGTGCCGAGCAGGAAACGGTCGGCGGCGAGTTCCATGAAGTCCCGATCGAAATGATCCTCCGCCGGCATCGCGCGGTCCTGGCCCCAGGCGCGATAGGCCTTGTATTTTGCCTCCAGCGCCGGTCGGGCGCGACGCAGCGCTTCCTCGCGTGTCGGCGCCAGGAACACCTCGCGCGCCATCGGCAGTTCGGCGGGAAACGCCTTGCCCTGCGCGTCGAGTTCGCGCCGATACAGCGCCATCTGCCGGTCGAGCGTCTCCAGCGTGTTGTGCGGGTTGACGAACCAGGCGTCCGCCATGCGCGCCGCGCGGCGGATGCCGCGATCGGCATTGGCGCCGATCCACACCGGCGGGGCCGGCTTCTGCACCGGCTTGATCGAGCAGGTGGCGCGATCGAGCGTGAAATGGGTGCCGGCCAGCGTCACCTCGTCCTCGCGCCACAGGCGCAGGATCGCGTCGAGATTCTCCTCGAATCGCGGGCCGGCCTCTTTGATGGTGGTGCCGAAGGCCTGGAACTCGACCTCCCGGTAGCCGATGCCGGCACCGAACACGAGCTTGCCGTTGCTCATGACATCGAGCGTGGCAAGCTGCTCGGCCAGATCGAGCGGCTTGACCAGCGGCAGCAGCGTCACTCCGGTGATGATCCGAAGCCGCGGGGCGATGGCGGCCACCTGGGCGAGGAAGGGGATCTGCTGGGCCATCTGCCAGGGCGCGGCGCTGTAGTGCTGGGCGCGGGCAAGACCGTCGAAGCCGAGCGCCTCGGCACGGCGGACCATTTCCAGATCAAACTGGTGGCCGGCGACGATATCCTCGTCCTGGCGATACTGGCCGCGCAGGATCAGGGCGAATTTCATGGCGTTGGTCCTTCAGCCGAAGGGGCCTGCACGCTCCGCCGGAACCGGCGGGGCGTGCAGGCTACCGAAGAACCCGCCGGACCGCTATCCGCCGAGCTCGGTCCCGGCCAGCCGCTCGCAGAGCTTCGCCATCTCGGTATGGTCCGCGCCCGGCCCGAACATCGCCAGCGCGGCGCCGATCATCTCCTTGCACAGCGCCGACAGCGGCGCCGGCGTCGCCGTCTCCCGCCCCACCTGCATGGCGATCGAGATGTCCTTGTCGAGCAACCCCATGGTGAAGCCGGCATCGAACGAGCGCGACAGCACGAACTGCTTGAACTTCTTCTGCGTGGAGTTGTTCATCCCGGTCGCGGCGTTCAGCACGTCGACCATCACCGCCGGATCGAGGCCGAAACGCTGCCCGATCAGCAGCGCCTCGATCCCGATCAGGAAGCCGCCAGTCGAGACCAGGTTGTTGAG
>JAJZVS010000155.1 GCA_021845555.1 Pseudomonadota bacterium | reverse complement strand
GCACCTATCTCGGCCTGACGGGCGCGCGGGTGACGGGCGCGGACGCGGTGCACGCGGGGCTGGCGACCCATTTCACCCCCCGCGCGGCGCTGCCGGCGCTGGCCGCGGAACTCGCCGCCGACGGCATCGCCGCGCTGGCCCGCCACGCCGCACCGCTGCCCGATTGCGCCCTGGCCCCGCAGCGCGACGCGATCGACCGCTGCTTCTCTGCCGACACCATCCCCGAATTGATGGCGCGTCTGGCAGCGGAGCCCGGCGATTTCGCGCGGGAGACCGAAACCGCGCTGCGCGGCGTGTCCCCCTCCGCGCTCGCCTGGACGCTGCGGCTGCTGCGCGAGGGCGAGGGGCGCACGCTGGCGCGCTGCCTGGATGCCGAGTTTGCGCTGACCCACACCACCATGCGCCATCCCGACTTCGTCGAGGGCGTGCGCGCCATGGTGGTGGACAAGGACCGCCAGCCGCGCTGGACCCCGGCCCGGATCGAGGACGTGCGCCCGGCGGAGATCGCCGCGCTGTTCGTGTGATCCCCGCCCTTGGTCAGTTCCCGGTGTAGAGCTCCGGCCAGCGGCGCTTCACCACCGGACTGTCGGTGCCGTAGGCCAGGCAGGTGCCGATCATGCGCGGCGGGCCGCCGAAATGCTGGCTGATCCGCGCGTCCATCGCCTCGCCGTCGGGGTGTCCTCCGGCCAGGCCGGTGCCGGCGGCGGCCAGTTCGCGCCGCGCCCGGGCGGGGTTGATGGTCTGGTAAGCGGTGGTCGCCACCTGTTGCAGCAATTCGCGCAGATGGGTGCAGCCGACCGCGCCGCCGACCCGTTCGGCAGCATGCTTGAGGAAGCCCTTGCCGATCACCAGCCCCTCCAGCCGCGCGAAATTCGGCGCCGCGCGCGGGCAGATCGCATAGGGGCTGTGGTCGGTCGCAGCCTCGGCGCGCGCCACCCGCATCCCCTCATCGACGGTCAGGCGCAGCCACATGCCGTGCAACGGCTCCCCGGCTTCGATCAGGCCGCGGTCGTCGTTGACGAAGTCGTATGTCTTGGTGTCGGTCAGCTGCGCTTCGATGTCGTACAGGCCGTCCTCGCGCTGGTAGCCGCGGATGGTGATGGCGCGGGTGTGCAGGGGAACGCGCGCGGCGGGCGGGCTGAGCGGCATCGGCGACGGCTCCGTATTGCAATGCAGCATAGGAGTTTGGCGCATTGCCGGCCGGCCGCAAGCCCCCGTCCCCGCCGCCGCCCGCATGGCAGCCGCCCGCCGGGATCGCCACTGACCGACCCGGCGTTGCTCCGGGGCCGCCGGGCAGCGTTGCTGCCGGTCAACCACGCCCCGCAGCCGTGGTAAGACCTGTCGCTGGGGAGGGGCGGGCCAAGGGGGTGGCTATGTGCGAATTGTTCGGGATGTCGAGCCGGCTGCCGACCACGGTGCGTCTCTCGCTCGGTCGGCTTGCCAGGCGCGGGCGCAGCGAGACCGGCCTCGGCGACGGCTGGGGCGCGGTGTTCCACGACGGGATCGACATCCGCCTGTTCAAGGCGCCGGGGCCGGCCGAGGGCGATCCGATCGTGGCCGCCCTCGCCACCGCGCCGCTGGTCGCGCCGATCGTGCTCTCGCATCTGCGCCACGCCACCCAGGGCGAGCGCGCGCTGGCCAACACCCAGCCGTTCGCCCGCGAACTCGGCGGGCGGATGCATGTGTTCGCCCATAACGGCAACCTGCGCGGCATCCAGGCGCAGCTGGCCGAGGCCGCGCCCCGCTTCCGCCCGTTGGGTGCCACAGATTCGGAAGCCGCGTTCTGCCTGCTTCTCGCGCGCCTGGCGCCGCTGTGGGACGGACCGGCGCCGCCCGAACCCGCCGCCCGCGCCGCCGTGGTGAACGCGTTCGCCGCCGCGCTGCGCCCGCTCGGCCCGGCGAATTTCCTCTATAGCGACGGCGCCTGCCTGTTCGCGCATGGCGACCGGCGCACCCAGCCCGACGGCCGCATCGCCCCGCCCGGCCTGCATGTGCTGCACCGCGCCTGCGCCGTCGATCCCGAAGCCCTGACCGCCGCAGGGGTGGGGCTGCCGGAGGCGCAGGAGGTAACCCTGTTCGCCAGCGTGCCGCTGACCGCGGAGGGATGGCGCCCGCTCGCGCCCGGGGAGGTGTTGATGGCGCGCGCCGGGGCTGTGGTGGCGATCTGAGGCGAGCGGCGTGCCGCGGGCGCCCCTCTTGTGGTCCGTGGGGGCGGACGCTAAGCCCTCGCCCTTCCGCGCCGTTGCTTTGCCTCGCTACCAAAGGGTTCCTCGCATGTTTGCACGCCTGCTCGGCTTCATGTCGGCCGACATGGCCATCGATCTCGGCACCGCCAACACGCTCGTTTACGTGAAGGGGCGCGGGATCGTGCTGGCGGAACCTTCGGTGGTCGCCATCGCCGACGTGAAGGGCAAGAAGCACGTCCTGGCCGTGGGTGAGGAAGCCAAGCAGATGCTTGGCCGCACGCCGGGCAACATCTCGGCCATCCGCCCGCTGCGCGACGGCGTGATCGCCGATTTCGAAGTGGCGGAGGAAATGATCAAGCATTTCATCCGCAAGGTGCACGGCCGCCGCCGCTTCGCCTCGCCCCTCATCATCGTCTGCGTGCCCTCCGGCTCCACCGCGGTGGAGCGCCGGGCGATCCAGGAAAGCGCGGAAAGCGCCGGCGCCCGCCGGGTGCTGCTGATCGAGGAGCCGATGGCCGCCGCGATCGGCGCGGGCCTGCCGGTGACCGAGCCCTCCGGCAGCATGGTGGTCGATATCGGCGGCGGCACCACGGAGGTGGCGGTGATCTCGCTCGGCGGCATCGTCTATTCCCGCAGCGTGCGCGTCGGCGGGGACAAGATGGACGAGGCGATCATCAGCTACATCCGCCGCAACTATAACCTGCTGATCGGCGAATCCTCGGCCGAGCGGCTGAAGATGGACATCGGCGCCGCCGCCGCGCCGGAAAACGGGGAGGACGGGCCGCTGCGCGAGGTCAAGGGCCGCGACCTGATGAACGGCGTCCCGCGCGAGATCGTCGTCAGCCAGGCGCAGATCGCCGAAAGCCTGACCGAGCCGGTGGGCGCGATCGTGGAAGCGGTGAAGGTGGCGCTGGAGAACACCCCGCCCGAACTGTCCGCCGATATCGTGGACAAGGGAATCGTGCTGACGGGCGGGGGCGCGCTGCTGTATCGTCTGGACCAGGTGCTGCGGGACGCGACCGGCCTGCCGGTCGCGGTGGCCGAAGACCCGCTGCAGTGCGTGGCGCTCGGGACGGGCCGCGCGCTGGAGGAGCTCAAGCGCCTGCGCAACGTCCTGAGCACGATGTACTGACCCAAGCGGGCCTGAACTCGGAAAGGGACGAACGCGCATGATCCGCTTGTCGGTTCCGGTGCGCCAGGCGCTGGCCCGGCTGACCTTGCCGGTGCTGTTCGCGGTGTCCTTCGGCGTGGTCCTGCTGGGCCGCGTCGATGCGCTGGTGGCGGACCGGGCGCGGATCTCGCTCGCCGATGCGCTGGCGCCGATCTACGCCGGGCTGGCCGGGCCGCTCGGCGCGGTCCGCGCGGGCGTGTCCAACCTCGCCGACCTCGCCTCCCTCGGCGCCGAGAACGCGCATCTGCGGGCGGCGAACGCGCGGCTGATGCACTGGCAGTCGGTGGCGCTGGCGCTGGCGGCGGAGAACCGGGCGCTGAAGGCGCAGCTGCACTGGATTCCCACCCCGTCGCCCTCCTTCGTGACTGCGCGCGTGGTGGCCGATGCCGGCGGGGTCTATGCCAAGGCGGTGCTGCTCTCGGTCGGGCCGAACCACTTCATCCGCGCCGGCCAGATCGCGCTCGCCGGCGGCGGGCTGGTCGGGCGGGTGGTCGATGTCGGCAGCCGTGCCGCCCGGGTGTTGCTGATCACCGACCTCAACAGCCGCATCCCCGTGCTGCTCGAAGGCAGCCGCACGCGCGCGATCCTGGTCGGCACCAACGGGCCGCTGCCGAAGCTGATCTATTGGTCGGGCGGCGCCCCGCGGGAAGGGGAGCGGGTGGTGACCGCCGGGGAGGCAGGCGCCTTCCCGCCCGATCTGCCGATCGGCACCGTGCATTATGCCGCCGGGCATGTCGCGGAGGTCGTGCCGGCCGCCGATCTCGACCGGCTGGAAGTGGTGCGTATCGTCGACGACGGGACGGTCGCCGCGGGAGCCGCGGGGTCCGCTACGCCGGTCCTGCCGCCGGGCGTCTGAAACCGGCGCGGCGATGGACGATCTCGGCCCCGCTCCCGGCATCCGTCCCCGCCCCAGCCTCTGGCGCCGGCTGGATGCCATCGCGCGCGCCTCCTTCCCGCTCACCTGCACCGTGCTGCTGATGCTGCTGGCCAATGCCCCGTTCGGCATTCCGGGCCAGGCGGCGCTGCTGCCGGCGATCGCGGTCATATCGGTGTATTTCTGGTCGCTGTTCCGCCCACCGGCGATGCCGCCGCTGGCGGTGTTCCTGCTCGGCCTGCTGCTCGACCTGCTGGGCTGGCTGCCGCTCGGCACCGGGCCGTTCTGTCTGCTCGCGGTGCTCGCCTTCTGCCAGCGCTGGCGGCGCGGGCTGGCCAACCAGGGGTTCCTGCTCGTCTGGCTCGTCTTCGCGGGCTTCGCCGCCGGCGCCGCCACGGTGATCTGGGGCTTCGCCTCGTTGCTCACGCTGCGGCTGATGCCTGCCGGCCCGGCGGCGTTCCAGGCGGTGCTGACCGCCGCGCTCTACCCGGTGCTGGCGATCCCGTTCTCCCAGGCGCAACGCTCGCTCGCCAACCCGGAGCGGGCGTAGTGTCCCGACTAGCGAATATCGGCATCATGCGTCGGGACACTAGTGTGCCGATCCCAACGCATGTTTCCGTCATCGGCGGCGGGGGGCGGCACACTAGCTCATTGTTTTCAGTGGCCTGCTGGTCCCTGAAATGCAAAGGCATTTCAGGGGCAGGACACTAGCATGCGCCGCGAAGCCCGCCGCACCGGTGTGTTCACCCGCCGCGCGCTGTTCGTGCTCGGCGGTCAGGCGGGGCTGCTCGGCCTGCTCGGCGCCCGGCTCTATCAGGTGCAGATCACCGAGGGCGCGCGCTACGCCACGCTGGCGCGCCAAAACAGCGTCAGCGTGCGCATGCTCGCCCCGCCGCGCGGGCGGATCCTGGATCGCTTCGGCACCCTGCTCGCCGGCAACAAGCAGAATTGGCGCGCCCTGTTGATCGCCGAACAGACCCGCGACATCGATGCCACGCTCGACCGGTTCTCCGCCCTGGTGCCGCTCGATCCGCGCGAGCGCGCCCGCATCCGCCGCGACGTGAGCCGCCAGCGCCGCTTCATCCCGGTGCTGGTGCGCGACTTCCTGACCTGGGACCAGATGGCGCAGATCGAGGTCAACGCCCCCTCCCTGCCCGGCATCGTGGTCGATGTCGGCGAGACGCGGACCTACCCGCTGGGTCCGATGCTCGCCCACGTGGTGGGCTACGTCGCGCCGCCGACGCCGGCGGATGTCGAGGAAGACCCCACGCTCGCCCTGCCGGGCATGCGGATCGGGCGCACCGGGGTGGAGCGCTACCGCGAAAGCGCGCTGCGCGGCACCGCCGGCGCGGTGCAGCTGGAGGTGAACGCCTACGGACGGGTGATCCGCGAGCTTGCCCGCCAGGAGGGGGTCCCCGGCGAGGACGTGGAACTGTCGATCGACGCCACCCTCCAGCAACTGGCGATGGAGCGGCTGTCCGCCGAACGCAGCGCCAGCGCCGTGGTGCTCGATTGCCGCAGCGGCGAGGTGATGGCGATGGCCTCCACCCCGTCCTTCGATCCGTCGCTGTTCGATACCGGGGTCTCGGCGGCGCAGTGGCGCGCCTGGACCACCGATCCGGGGGCGCCGCTGATCGACAAGGCGACGGTCGGTCTCTATGCGCCGGGCTCGACCTTCAAGATGGCGGTGGCGCTGGCGGCGCTGCGTGCCGGCGCGATCACGCCGCAGCAGACGTTCTTCTGCCCCGGCTATTTCGAGCTCGGCAAGACGCGGTTCTATTGCTGGAAGCGCGGCGGGCACGGCACCATCGACCTGCACGGGGCGATCCAGCAGAGCTGCGACGTGTTCTTCTACAATACTGCGCTGCATGCCGGGATCGGCCGGATTGCCGCGATGGGCCACAGCCTCGGCCTCGGCACCACGCTCGACATCGACCTGCCGGCGCAGGCCACCGGGTTGATCCCGACCCGTCAATGGCGCCGCGCGCACGGCCATCCCTGGACGCTCGGCTTCACCGTGATCGCCGGCATCGGCCAGGGCTTCGTGGAGGTCACGCCGCTGCAACTGGCGACCTACGCCGGGCGGCTGGCCAGCGGGCGGGCGATCCAACCGCGCCTGGCGCGGCGGATCGGCGGCCGGGCGCTGTCGCCAGGGGCAGGCAGCGGCACGGCGGCCGAGGACTGGCCGCTGCTGGACGTGGCCGAACCGCTGCTGGACGCGGTACGGCGGGGGATGTTCGCGGTGGTGAACACCCCGCAGGGCACCGCGCGGGCCTCCGCCCTGCCGGCGGCGCTCGGCGTGCATATGGCGGGCAAGACCGGCTCGGCGCAGGTGATGGACGTGAGCCGGGCGCAGCGGAAGCTCGGCTTCCACACCTCCGGCCTGCCATGGCGCTTCCGCCCCAACGCGCTGTTCGTCGCCTATGCGCCGTTCGACGCGCCGCGCTACGCCATTGCGGTGGTGGTCGAGCATGGCAACGAGGGCGCCGATGCGGCAGCGCCGATCGCGCGCGACCTGATGGCGGCGGCGCTGACCCGCGATCCCGCCAACCGTACCCTGCCGCCCGGCGCGGTGGCCGCGGCCGGCCCGGGAGCGGCGACGTGACCGAGCGGAGGCTCAGCGACCGGGGCTTGGGCGACCGGGGCTTGGGCGACCGGGGCGTGGGCGGCCGGGGCGTGGGCGGCCGGCGCCTGCTGCGCGCCGCCCCGTTCGACGTGCTGGCAAAGCTGCGCCAGCTCAACTGGGCCTATGTGCTGCTGCTCTGCGCGCTGGCGGGCGTGGGTTATGCGGCGCTCTACAGCGTGGGCGGCGGCTCGCCGCACCCGTATGCGGCGACGCAGGCGACCCGCTTCGCCATCGGCCTCGTGCTCATGCTGGTCGTGGCGCTGACCGACATCCGCTTCATCGCGCGCCTGGCCTGGCCCGCCTACGGCGTGGCGCTGGCGCTGCTGGCCGCGGTGGAGCGGTTCGGCCATGTCGGAAAGGGTGCGCAGCGCTGGATCTCGATCGCCGGGATCGACATGCAGCCGTCGGAACTGATGAAGGTGGCGCTGGTACTGGCGCTGGCCTCCTGGTTCCATCGTGCATCGTGGGAACGGGTGGGCAACCCGCTGTTTCTGCTGGTCCCGGCCCTGGCGGTGGCGGCGCCGGTCGGGCTGATCCTGAAGGAACCGAACCTCGGCACCGCGGTCATCACCGCGGCGATCGGCGGCGCGGTGTTCCTCGCCGCCGGCGTGCGGCTGTGGATGTTCGCGCTCGCGCTGGCGCCGATCCCGCTGGTGGCGCGGATCGCCTACGGCCACCTGCACAGCTACCAGAAGGCGCGGATCCTGACCTTCCTGCACCCCGAGCGGGACCCGCTCGGCGCCGGCTACAACATCATCCAATCGAAGATCGCACTCGGCTCCGGCGGCATGTGGGGGCAGGGTTTTCTGCATGGCACGCAGGCGCATCTCGATTTCCTGCCGGAGAAGCAGACCGACTTCATCTTCACCTTGATCGCCGAGGAATTCGGCTTCGTGGGCGCGCTGGCGGTGATCGGGCTGCTGGCGCTGATCATCGCCGGGGGGATGCTGATCGCGCTGCGCTGCCGCAATCAGTTCGGCCGGCTGCTCGCGCTCGGCTTGTCGGTCAATTTCTTCATGTATGTGTTCGTCAACCTGGCGATGGTGATGGGCGCGATCCCGGTGGGCGGGGTGCCGCTGCCGCTGGTATCGTACGGCGGCTCGGCGGTGCTGACGGTGATGCTGGGCTTCGGGCTGCTGCTGTCGGTCGATCTGCACCGCGACGTGGAGTTTCCGGCCGCCGACCTGACCTAGTGTGCCGATCCCAACGCATGTTTCCGTCATCGGCGGCGGGGGCCGGCACACTAGCTCATTGTTTTCAGTGTCCTGCCCCTGACGTTTGCTGCAAAGAGCAGCAAACGTCAGGGGCAGGACACCGGGACGGCGGCCCGGGGGATGGAGCTGTCCCCCGCCCACGCCGTCTCCGCGCGGGTGTCTCACCCCCCGCTCGCGGGGACCCTCCGGGACCGGGCGGGGATCGCGGTTTCGGCCCGCTCGATATAGTCGCGGGTGAGCGGCACGGCCTCCTGGCGGTGGGCGAGCTGGATCTGGAACACCATCATGTTCTCCCGGCGGAAGGACAATTCCGACCCGGCCAGGTAGAACTCGAACATGCGGCAGAAGCGCTCGTCGTACAGCGCGGCGATGGCGTCGCGGTTGGCGGCGAAGCGGCGGCGCCAGTGGCGCAAGGTTTCGGCATAGTGCAGCCGCAGGATCTCGATGTCGGTGGTGCACAGGCGGGAATGTTCGATCGCCGGCAGCACCTCCGACAGCGCCGGGCAGTAGCCGCCGGGGAAGATGTATTTGGCGATCCAGGGGTTGGTGGAGCCGGGGCAGTCGTTGCGGCCGATCGCGTGCAGGAGCGCCACCCCGTC
>JAJZVS010000154.1 GCA_021845555.1 Pseudomonadota bacterium | reverse complement strand
CGCCACGATCTGGGCGAAACGCACGGCCAGGGGATGGGGCGCGGGGTTGGTCACGGCGGTATAAGAGCATGCAAGCGTTGAAATCGGGTTAACCGGCCGAGGAAAACCTCCCGCCCCGCCGCCCAGACCGGGCAACTTCCGGGCACAGGAAGCTTCCGCGCATCGTGAGAAGTGCCGCCGCCGGGCATCGCCTGTTTCGGCCGGCCCCGCGCGGCTGCTATCCTTGCTCCCCGATGACCCCGCGACTCGAAGGCAGCCCCATGGACCGGCCGGACGCTTCCCCCTTCACCGACGAGCATCCGGTCAGCTTCGACCTGCTGACCGAGAACCCGGTTTACAAGCCGTTCCGCTACCCCTGGGCCTACGAGGCCTGGCTGACCCAGCAGCGTGTCCATTGGCTGCCCGAGGAAGTGCCGCTCGCCGACGACGTCAAGGACTGGCACCGCAACCTGACGGAGGCGGAGCGCAACCTGCTCACGCAGATCTTCCGCTTCTTCACCCAGGCCGATGTCGAGGTGAACAACTGCTACATGAAGCACTACAGCCGGGTGTTCAAACCGACCGAAGTGCTGATGATGCTGTCGGCGTTCTCCAATACAGAAACGATCCACATCGCCGCCTACTCGCATCTGCTGGACACGATCGGCATGCCGGAGATCGAGTACCAGGCGTTCCTTCGTTACAAGGAAATGAAGGACAAATACGACTACATGCAGGGGTTCTCGGTCGAGAACCGCACCGAGATCGCCAAGACCCTGGCCGCGTTCGGCGGCTTCACCGAGGGGCTGCAGCTGTTCGCCTCGTTTGCCATCCTGCTCAACTTCCCCCGCTTCGGGAAGATGAAGGGCATGGGGCAGATCATCTCCTGGTCGGTGCGCGACGAATCGCTGCACTGCGACTCGATCATCCGGCTGTTCCGCACCTTCGTGGGGGAAAACCCCTCGATCTGGACCGAGCAGCTGCAGCGCGACCTGTATATCTCCTGCGCCACGATCGTCGATCACGAGGATGCGTTCATCGATCTGGCGTTTGCCCAGGGGCCGGTGGAAGGGCTGACCGCAGCGGAGGTGAAGTCCTACATCCGCTATATCGCCGACCGCCGGCTGGTGCAGCTCGGCCTGCGGGGGCTGTTCCATGTCGAGCGGAACCCGCTGCCCTGGCTGGACGAAATGCTGAACGCGGTCGAGCACACCAATTTTTTCGAGAATCGCGCCACCGAATACAGCAAGGCCTCGACGACCGGGAGCTGGGAAGAGGCGTTCGGCGACCCGGCCGCGGCCGAGGCCGGGGAGGCTGGTGTCGCGATCGCCTCGGCCGATCGGCCGCTTGTAACCGCCGGCCTAAGGGCTTAGCCTTGAGTTTGTGTCCGACCCCTGGTCGGTCGGTCGGCGGGGGACGAAATCACGGCGGTTTTCCGGGCGGATGACGCTTCGGTGGGCGCTGTGCACTAAAGCGTGACTTCTCTCCGTGATCTGGATGGCGAAGCGCCGCCGCCCGGCCTCACGACAGAGACCTGCAACCGAGGGGTGCCTTGAGCCAGACCGAAGATGAAGCCGTTCGCGAAAGTGCCGCCCCGGCCGGGGCGCCCCAACGCTATACGCGGCGATTGTCCGACAAGGTTCTGGTGGCGTTCCACCACGCCTGCGACCAGGGCGATTTCGAGGTGGCGGAGCATCTGCTCCATGTCCTTGAGATGATGCTCACGCGCCGCCCGCTGACCCCGGACGGCACGCGACGGCGCAACATGGAAAGCCTGGTGGCGGCGCACGAACGCCTTTGGCACCTGCGCCACCCGCAGTCCGAACAACTGTAGAGACCGCGCGCTCAGTCTGAGGTCAGCGCGGCGCCGTCGCGCAGGAGCGACTCGGCTTCCGTCGTGAAGCCCCCTTCCTCCCGGTGCAGCACCAGGCCCGCCAGTACCCGGAACGGCGCCTTTCCGCCTTTGGTGCCCCGTAGCAGCAGCAGTTTCGCCGCCCGCCCCGGCTTCGGCCAGAGCGGCAGCAGCACCCCCCCGCCCACGCCCGCCGCCGCCATCGCCGCCAGCACCTCCGGGGCGCCGCCGGCCGGCAGGATCAGCGTCAGCGTCCCGCGCGGGCGCAGGCAGCGGGCGAGCGCCTCGGTCCACCCGGCCAACGTCCCCGGGGCCGCCCGCTTGGCGTCCTCCCGGCCTGGATCGGGCGAAGCGGAGCCGCCGGCCGGGTGATAGGGCGGGTTGGCGAAGGCGTGGTCGAACGCCCCGCCGGCGTGGTGCCCGAGGTGGCCGATGTCGCCTTGCTGGAACACGAGGCCCGGCTGCGCGTTGGCCGCGGCATTGGCGCGGGCCAGCGCCGCCAGCGCGGGGTCCCGCTCGATCCCCAGGCCGCGCAGCCCCGGCACCCGCGCCGCCAGGCAGAGCAGGGCCGCGCCGGCGCCCGCGCCGCCTTCCAGCACGGCCTCGCCGGGGCGCGCGGGGACGAAGGCGGCCAGCAGCACGGGTTCGATCCCGCTGCGGAATCCCGCGCGCGGCTGCGCGTAGCGCACCCGCCCGCCGAGCAGATGGCCCTCGGTGGTCTCCATTCAGGCCTCGCCGGCCTCGGCCAGCACGCGCCGAGCCCGCGCCGCGTCCGCCTCGGCCACCGCCAGGCGCCGGGGGATGGCGCCGATGCTGCCGTCCATGATGGAGGTGTGCTGGTCGAGCAGGATCGCCGCGATCCCGGCATCGGCCAGCAGCGCGACGAGAAAGCTCAGCCGGACCGGATCGTTGGAACGGACGACGACCTGCATGCGAACGTGCGCTCCGTTGCGCCCGCGGCCGGATGCCGCCGGGACCTAGTCATGTCGTGCCACAGCCGGCGGGACGCCGCTACAAGCGCCCCGCGGCGGGACGCCGCTAAAAGCACCGGGCGGCGGGACGCCGGTACAAGCGCCCGGCGGCGGGACGCCGCTAAAAGCGCCCGCCGCGGTGGTAGGGATGGCCGGCGGCGATCGCGCGGGCGCGGTAGAGCTGCTCGGCCAGCATCGCGCGGGCCAGGAAATGCGGCCAGGTCATCCGCCCGAGCGAGAGGGCGTATTCGGCGCGCGCCGGCACCTCGGCGGCGAGCCCTTCCGCCCCGCCGATCAGGAAGCAGACCCCCCGGCCGAGGCCGAGCCAGCGTTCCAGCAGTACCGCCAGTTCCGCGCTGTCCGGCGCCGCCCCGCCGGGGTCGAGCGCGACCGCGAAGGCCCCGGCAGGCAGGGCGGCGAGCAGGGCGGCGCTTTCGCGGCGCTTGACCTCGGCGGCGCTGCCGCGCGCCTCGGGCAGTTCGGTCAGGCCGAGCTTCGGGCGCAGGCGCTCGGCATAGCGGGCGAACAACGCCGCCTCGGGGCCGTCGCGCAGCCGGCCGATGGCGATCACGTGCAGGGCGGCCATGGGGGTCCCGGATCGGTGGTGCGCCCGGCAGGACTCGAACCTGCAACCAGGCCGTTATGAGCGGCCAGCTCTGACCAATTGAGCTACGGGCGCGGGCGCGGGGCGCTTCGGGCGGGATTTGGCCCGAGCCGGGGGAGGGACGCAAGGCTGGAAGCGGGCGCCGGCGCCGACTTGCTTTTCAAACCGGGACACTACCGGCCATTTGCCTGAGCATGAACATTCTGGCATACGCGCGACCGATTGCCTTCCATAGCGTCGCGCCGCGGACCTGTCGGGTCGCGGTTCTCGCCTCAAAAGGAACAGCTTCGGATGTCCATCGCCTTCCTCGCGATCATCGTCTGCGGCCTGCTTGCGCTGGTATACGGGGTGGTTTCCGCCCGCCAGGTGCTGGCTGCCGATGCCGGCTCCGCCCGGATGCAGGAAATCTCCGCCGCGGTGCAGGAAGGCGCGCGCGCCTATCTGAACCGGCAATACGCCACCATCGCCATGGTCGGCGTGGTGGTGGTGATCTTCCTCGGCCTCACCTTGGGGATTCATGTCGCCATCGGCTTCCTGATCGGCTCGATCCTGTCGGGCGCGGCCGGCTACATCGGCATGAACGTTTCGGTGCGCGCCAACGTCCGCACCGCCCAGGCTTCCCGCAAGGGGCTGGCCGCGGGGCTCGACATCGCGTTCAAGGCCGGCGCCATCACCGGGCTGATCGTGGTCGGCCTCGCCCTGCTTGGCGTGACGATCTATTACATGATCCTGCGCAGCACGATCGCCGGCCCGGACCTGCGGCCGATCCTGGAATCGCTGGTCGGCCTGTCGTTCGGCGCCAGCCTGATCTCCATCTTCGCCCGGCTCGGCGGCGGCATCTTCACCAAGGGCGCGGACGTGGGCGCCGATCTGGTGGGCAAGGTCGAAGCCGGCATCCCCGAGGACGACCCCCGCAACCCCGCCGTGATCGCCGACAACGTGGGCGATAACGTCGGCGACTGCGCCGGCATGGCCGCCGACCTGTTCGAGACCTACGTGGTCACCATCGTCGCCACCATGCTGCTGGCGGCGATCTTCTTCACCGGCGCGGTGCGCGACCAGGTGCTGATGCTGCCGCTCGGCATCGGCGGGATCTGCATCCTCACCTCGATCGTCGGCACCTATTTCGTAAAGCTTGGCCCCGACAACGGGATCATGAAGGCGCTGTACAAGGGCCTCGCGGTGACCGGCGTGCTGTCGGTGGTGGGCATCGCGATCGTCATCGCCGCGTTCGTGGGCTTCACCACGAAGCTGGTGGAGGTCGGCGGCACCTCGGTGACCGGGTTCGACCTGTTCGTGTGCTCGCTGATCGGCCTCGGCCTCACCGGCGCGATCGTGATGATCACGGAATACTACACCTCCACCGAATACCGCCCGGTGCGCAGCATCGCCAATTCCTCCACCACCGGGCACGGCACCAACGTGATCCAGGGGCTGGCGATCTCGATGGAAGCGACCGCGGGACCGGTGGTCGCGATCGCGATCGCGATCATCCTGTCCTACATGATGGCCGGGCTGTTCGGCATCGCGGTGGCCGCGACCACCATGCTGGCGCTGGCCGGCATGATCGTGGCGCTCGATGCCTACGGCCCCGTCACCGACAACGCCGGCGGCATCGCCGAAATGGCGGACCTGCCGAAGGACGTGCGCGTGACCACCGACGCGCTGGACGCGGTCGGCAACACCACCAAGGCGGTGACCAAGGGCTACGCGATCGGCTCCGCCGGTCTCGCCTCGCTGGTGCTGTTCGCCGCCTATACGCAGGACCTGAAACACTACTTCCCGAACCTGCACGTGAACTTCCAGCTGGAAGACCCCTACGTGGTGATCGGTCTGTTTATCGGCGGCCTGCTGCCCTACCTGTTCGGGGCGATGGGCATGACCGCGGTGGGCCGCGCCGCCGGGGCGGTGGTGGTGGAAGTCCGCCGCCAGTTCCGCGAGATCCCCGGCATCATGGCGGGCACGGCCAAGCCGGAATACGGCCGCGCCGTGGACATGCTGACCAAGGCGGCGATCCGCGAGATGATCGTCCCCTCGCTGCTGCCGGTGCTGGCCCCGGTGGTGCTGTGGCTGGTGATCGACGCGGTCGGCGGCAAGGTGCACGCCTTCGCCTCGCTCGGCGCCATGCTGCTCGGCACCATCGTCACCGGGCTGTTCGTCGCCATCTCCATGACCTCGGGCGGCGGCGCGTGGGACAACGCGAAGAAATACATCGAGGAAGGCCACCACGGCGGCAAAGGCTCCGACGCGCACAAGGCGGCGGTGACCGGCGATACCGTGGGCGATCCGTACAAGGACACCGCCGGTCCGGCGGTGAACCCGATGATCAAGATCACCAACATCGTCGCGCTGCTGATGCTGGCGGTCCTGGCCGGCTGGCTGCACTGAGAGTTTGCGAATGAATGCCCGCCGGCCGCCGGAACCGGGCAAAACCCGCACAGCCAGGGCGGGCGTTCGTTCGCAAGTTCGATTGCTTTGCAAGCACTGAAATCTGGCGTGGGTCCGGAGCAACCGCTCCGGACCCGTCGCATATCAAGGAGCCGCTGCGATGGATGTGAGCAAGATCCCGATCGGTCACAACCCGCCGGGTGACATCAACGTGGTGGTGGAAATCCCCCAGGGATCGGCGGTGAAATACGAGGTGGACAAAACCTCCGGCGCGCTGTTCGTCGATCGCTTCCTGTTCACCGCCACCGCCTATCCCGCCGCCTACGGCTTCATCCCCGGCACCCTGGCCGAGGACGGCGACCCGCTGGACGCGCTGGTGCTGATCCCGTCGCAGGTCGTGCCCGGCGCGGTGGTGCGCTCGCGGCCGATCGGCATGCTGCGGATGGAAGACGAGAAAGGCCCGGATGAAAAGATCATCTGCGTGCCGCACGACCGGGTACATCCGCACCATAGCGCGGTCGAATCCATCGACGACCTGCCACCGATCATCCGCGCCGCGATCGAGCACTTCTTCGAGCGCTACAAAGACCTTGAGACCGACAAATGGGTGAAGGTCACGGGCTGGGAAGGCAAGGCCGCAGCCGAGGCCTGCATCCGGGCCTCGATCGCGGCGGCTGGGCACTGAGCGGGGTGTGAGGCAAGGCAAGACCAGGGGGCTTTGCCCCCTGGACCCCCAGCAAGGGACAAGTCCCTTGCATCCCTCGGGGCATCCCTCGGGGGGGCTTCGCCGGGGAGGGGGCGCTACCGTGCCGTTGGAAAGCACCATGACCTTCGGCGTCCTCGTTCTGGTGGTCGGGCCCAGCGGCGCCGGCAAGGATGCGCTGCTCGCCGCCGCGCGCGAAGCCTGTGCCAGCGATTCGCGGTTCCGTTTCGTCCGCCGCGTCATCACCCGCCCGGCGGACGCCGGCGGCGAGGCGCACGAGGCGGTTACCGAAGCGGCGTTCGCCGCGCGGGACTTCGCTTTGTCCTGGCGCGCGCACGGCCTCGCCTACGGGATCCCCGCCGACATCGCCGCCGATCTCGCCGCCGGCCGGGTGGTGGTGGCCAACGTCTCCCGCGCCGTGATCGCCGAGGCCGCGCGGCGCTTCCCTGTCCGTGTGATCGCCGTCACCGCACCGCCGGAGGTGCTGGCCGCGCGCCTCGCCGCCCGCGGGCGGGAGGACGCGGCCGAGGCCGCCCGCCGCCTGGCCCGCGCCGTCGCCCTGCCGGAACGGGTGGCGATCGAGACCGTTGCCAACGACGCCATGCTCGCCGAGGGCGTGGCGCGGTTCCTGGCCGCGCTCAGCCGCGCAGCGGGAGACGCTCGGCCAGAAGGAACGGCGCCCCCGCCGCCGCCTGGGTGAACAGGCAGATCGCGCGCACCTGGCGCGGCCGGGCCAGCGCGGGCGCGAACCACGCCGCCGCGCGCGGCGCGATCGTTGCGCGCTCCTCCGGCGACAGGCGGCGCGTCAGCGTCAGGTGGAAGAACCAGGTGCCGAACACATACGGGTAGCCCCAGCGCAGCAGCATCGCCTCCGCCGCCGGGGACAGGCTGGCGCGGCGGCGGCGCGCGAGTTCGTCCCCGTTCGGCGGCGCGCGGAACGGATCGAGCGCGGCGACGCACAGATCGGCCAGCGCCTGCAGGGCCGGGCAGGGCGCGGTCTCGCGCAGGGCCAGGAACCCGTGCACGTCGGCGACCGCCAGCGGCGGCAGGTCGAACGGCGCCACCCCGGCGGCGAGGGTGCGCGCGGCGCCGCGCAGCCCGGCCCAGTCGGTGCCGTCGGCCAGACGCAGCGGCGGTTTCAGGGTGGCGTGAAACCCATAGACGCGCGGTTCGGCGGTCAGTTCGGCGATCGCCGCAACCGGCGGCTGCGTGCGCGGCGCACCGCTCTCCGCGTCCCGCCCCAGCCAGGCGGCGCCGAGGTCGGCGAGCGGATCGTCCGGTTCCGGCGCGTAATAGACGCCGACGCGCGCGGCCTGCGTCGGCACGCTCACGCCACCCGTTCCCCCGCGCGCCAGACGGCGCGGACGATCGGCAGCCCATGATGGACGCGCACCCGCACCAGATCGGCGCGCAGCCCCGGCTCCAGCCGGCCACGGTCGCGCAGGCCCGCCAGCCGCGCGGGGTGGTCGGTGACGCGCGCCACCGCCTCCGGCAGCGGGCCGGCGGCGGGGTGGAAGGCGGCCTCGATCAGGCTCGCCGGCACGTAGTCGGAGGCGAGCGCGTCCACCAGGCCCGCCGCCAGCAGCGCTGCGACGCCGATGTTGCCGGAGTGCGATCCGCCGCGCACCAGATTGGGCGCGCCGGCGATCACGCGCATGCCATGCGCCCGCGCCGCGCGCGCGGCTTCCAGCGTGACGGGGAACTCGCTGACGGTGATGCCGTCGGCGGCGTTTTCGGCCACCTCGGCCTCGGTGCGGTCGTCGTGGCTGGCCACCGCGATGGCGCGCCCGGCCAGGCGCGCGAGCAGGATGCGGCGGTTCGGCGCGCGCAGGCGTTCGCGCTGGGCCTGCAACTGGACGATTCGCCGTTCGATCTCCTCGCGCTCCATGCCGCCGTCGCGGCGCAGCGCGCGGTAGCGATCGAGGTCGGCGTATTGTCCCACGCCCGGCGTGTGGTCCATCAGGCTGACCATGCCGACCCGCGGATGCTCCGCCACCGGATCGAACAGGCCGAGCATGTCGGGCGCGGGGATTTCGCAGCGCAGGTGCAGCAGGTGCTCCGCGCGCAGCAGCCCGGCCTCGGCCAGCGCGTCGAGATCGGCGACGCCTTCGCGGAAGGTGCGCACCCGGTCCTTTTCGAAGCCGAGATCGCCGAGGCACAGCGCATCGAACACGGTGGTCACGCCGGCGGCGGCGCATTGCTGGTCGTGCGCCACCATTGCCGA
>JAJZVS010000153.1 GCA_021845555.1 Pseudomonadota bacterium | reverse complement strand
GGGCGGCGGGACCGCGGCAAAACCGGTGGGCCTCGTCTGGTTCGGCCTGGCCCGCCGCGACGGGGCCACTCTGGGGGAAAGCCGGATCTTTCCTGGCGACCGTACGGCGATCCGGGAGGCGACGGTGGCGCACGCTCTCGCCCTGTTGACCGCGGCCGCCGGATAACCGGCCGCGGCACCGCGCGGCACGGCGTCATCGGATGTTCTTCGGCGCGTAACGCGGCTGCCATACCAGGTCGTTAATGCCCGCCTCTTGCAAGGCAGGAGGCTCCGGATGTCCGCGACCCACGCGTTCGTCACGCTAGACGAACAGAAGTTCAAGCGATTCCATTGGCTGACGCTGTTCACCACCGGCATGGGGGTGTTCACCGACGGCTACGACCTCTCCTCGATCGGCATCGTGCTGCCGCTCGTGCTGGCGAGTTTCGGGGTGACGAAGCTGACCGGGCTCGAGAGCGGCGCGCTGGCCGGCTCGGCGCTGGTCGGCGCGGCGGTCGGCGCGATCATCTTCGGTCTGTTGGCGCAGAACGGGCGGAAGAAGTTCTACGGCTACGACGTGATGCTGATGGCGGTGATGGCCTTCGCGCAGATCTTCGCGCCCACCCTGTGGTGGCTGATCGCCATCCGCTTCGTGCTGGGCATCGGCGTCGGCGCCGACTACGTGCTGTCGCCCACCATCATGGCCGAGCATTCCAACCGGCCCGATCGCGGCAAGAAGATCGCGATCGGTTTCGGCGTGATGTGGCAGGCCGGCGCGATGATTGCTGCGCTGCTGTCGCTGGCGCTGATCGGCTCGGGCGTCTCGCCCGATCTGCGCTGGCGGATCGTGCTCGCCTTCGGCGCCATCCCCGCGCTGTCGGTGCTGTATCTGCGCCGCAAGATGCCGGAGACGGCGCGCTACCTCGCCCGCCTGGAGGGCGATCAGGCGGCGGCTTCCGACGTCGTGCGACAGATCTCCGGCGCCGCGGCACAACAGGCCCCCGCACGCGACCGCCGCAAGTTCGGCGAGGTGTTCGCCGCCCATGCCGGTCCGATCTTCGGCGCCGCGCTGGTCTGGATGCTGTTCGACGTGGTGATCTACTCGGGCATCCTGTTCGGTCCGTCGCTGATCGCCCAAAGCCTGGGCATGTCGCCGGCGATCTTCGCGCTGCTGATCTCGGTGGTGTTCATCCTGCCGGCGGCGGTGGCCGGCGCGCTGCTGATCGACCGGATCGGGCGCAAGCCGCTCACGGTGCTGGGGTTCGTGGGTTCGGCGATTTCGCTTGGCCTGTTCGCCTGGCTGCACGACGCGGCGATGGCCGCGCCGGCGCTCGGGCTGGCGCTGTTCGGCATCTATAACGTGATGATCGTGGTCGGCCCCGGCACCACGGCCGGCGCCGGCATCCTGGGGGTGGAGGTCAGCCCGACGCGCATCCGCTCCTTCGGCCAGGCGGTCACGGTGGTCGGCGGGCGCATCGGCGCGTCCTTCTCCGCCTTCGTGTTCCCGGTGCTGTTCGGGGTGATCGGCGAGCAGGGCGTGATCTGGGCGCTGGCCGCCACCTCGGTGGTGGGCGCGATTGCCACGATGCTCGTGATCCCGGAGACGGCGCGGCGCTCGCTGGAAGAGATCAACGGCGATCACGACGCCAATCTGGTTGCCGCCGCGGCCGAGTGAGGCCCGGCGACAACTGAGACAGGGCGGGTCATCCCCCCATGCCCCTCCCCGTAAGGGGAGGCAGCGTGGGGGGATGGCGCGTTCAGTCCCCGACCGCGCGCAGCAGCGGGCGGCTGCCGACGATCAGTTCCTCGTAAACGTCCAGATAGTCCTCGGCCATGCGCCGGGCGGTGAAGCGCTGCTCGAAGCGGGCGCGCACCGCCTTGCGGTCCAGCCGGTCGAGACTGCCGATCGCGGCGATCGCGGCGGCCTCGTCCGGGACGATGAAGCCGGTCACGCCGTGGTCGATCACTTCCGGCACCGAGCCGCGGTTGAACGCGATCACCGGCGTGCCGCAGGCCATGGACTCGATCATCACCAGGCCGAAGGGTTCCGGCCAGTCGATCGGGAACAGCAGCGCGTGGGCGCCGGAGAGGAACGCGGGCTTCTGCGCGTCGTTGATCTCGCCGATGAACTCGACGTGCGGGTTGGTGGCGAGCAGCGGCGCGATCTCGCTCTCGTAGTAGGCGCGATCGGCGGTATCCACCTTGGCCGCGACCTTGAGCTTCACGCCCGCCGCCGCCGAAATACGGATCGCCTTGTCGAGCCCCTTTTCCGGCGAGACCCGCCCGAGGAAGGCAAAATAGCGTTGCTCGACCTTCTGCGGCGTCAGCAGATCGGCGGGCATGCCGTGCAGCACCGTGCGCACCCAGTTCAGACCGGGGATCGGCCGGCGCTGGTTGTCGGAGATGGAGACGAACGGCGCGTCCGGGAAGGTTTCGTACACCTCCTTGAACTCCGGCAGATCGAGCCGGCCGTGCAGGGTGGTGAGGAACGGCGTGTGCTGGCGGGAGAACAGCGACAGCGGGAAGTAGTCGGTATGGAAGTGCAGCACGTCGAATTCGTGCGCGCGACGGTACACCAGCTCCATCATGCGCATGTAGGAGGCGATCCAGTCCTTCACCGTCGGGTCGAGCCGCAGCGCCTGCTCGCGCATCGGCGCGAGCGTCGCGGAGGTGATGGAGTCGCCGCTGGCGAACAGCGTGACATCGTGGCCGAGGGCAACGAGTTCCTCGGTGAGCGAGTAAACCACCCGCTCCGTGCCACCGTACAACTTGGGCGGCACCGCCTCGAACAGCGGAGCTATTTGGGCGATACGCATAGGAGGAGGTTCCCTTTACTTGAAGAGGGCCGAAAAACTTATCCGATACTTAGGCTTGACTTGCGGCGTCGCTACCCTCTAATCACTTGTGCGGATATAGAAACCGAATGTGGCGAGATTCCGGCGCCTTTCCGGCCCAGATCGGACCCTTCGCACCATCGCCTGACGCACCACCCGGCCGAGAGGAGCCTGCCCCCATGGGGACGGTCCACACCTTGCCCACCGACACCACGCCGCCGGCTGTCCCCAGGGGCCGCGCCACGACGCTGACCGCGCTGCGGTCCCGTCCGATCGGCTTCCTCTGGCACTACGTCCGCCGCCATCCGGTTGGACACACGGTGATTTTTGTCTCCGTGCTGGCGGCGGTCGCGGCCAGCGTGTCCACCCAGTACGGGCTCAAGAACCTGATCGACGTGGTGGCCGCCGGACCGGATGCCCCCGGCAGCAATGTCTGGGGCGCATTCCTGCTGCTCTGCGCTTTCATTGCCGCCGACAACCTGCTGTGGCGCGTCGGCGGCTGGGTCGCCGCGCGCACCTATGTCGCGGTCACCGGGGACATCCGGCGGGATCTGTTCGCCCATCTGTCCGGCCACTCGCCGGCCTGGTTCGCCGATCGGCTGCCGGGCGCGCTGGCCGGGCGCATCAGCGCGACCTCCAACGCCGCGTTCACGGTGGCCAACACCGGGTCGTGGAACGTGCTGCCGCCGGTGGTCGCGGTGCTGATCTCGATCGTCTATATCGGCTCGGTCAATCCGCCGCTCGCGGCGGTGCTGACCGCGCTCGCGCTCGGCCTCGGCCTTTTGATCTACCGGCTGGCCAAGGGCGGCACCAAGCTGCACCGCGCCTACGCCACCCGCGCCGCCGCGGTCGATGGCGAGCTGGTCGATGTGATCGGCAACATGGCGGTGGTGCGTGCCTTCGGGGCCACCTTCCGCGAGCGCCATCGCATCGGTGGGCGGATCGCCGCGGAGATGACGGCGCGGCGCGGCAGCCTGCTCTACCTCGAACGCCTCCGCCTGCTGCACGCGGTGCTGACCGCGCTGCTCACCGCCGGCGTCGTCGCCTTCGGCATCGTGCTGTGGCAGCACCACCAGGCAACGGTGGGCGATATCGCGCTGCTCACCACGCTGGCCATGACGATCCTGAACGCGACCCGCGACCTGGCGGTGGCGCTGGTCACCCTCACGCAGGATCTGGCGCGGCTGGAAGAGGCGATCGGCACCGTGCTGGGCGAACACGACCTGCCCGATCGCGCGGACGCCCACGTGCTGGTGCCCGGCGCGGGCCAGGTGACGTTCGAGCGGGTGCGCTTCAGCTACCCTGGGCGCACCTCGGTGCTGCGCGGCTTCGATCTGGCGATCCATCCGGGCGAGCGCGTCGGCCTGGTGGGCAGCTCGGGCGCCGGAAAATCCACCGTGCTCGCGCTGCTGCAGCGGTTCTACGACGTGACCGGCGGACGCATCCTGATCGATGGCCAGGACATCCGCGACGTGACGCAGGACAGCCTGCGCCAGTCGATGGCCGTGGTGCCGCAGGATATCAGCCTGTTCCACCGCTCGGTGCTGGAAAACATCCGCTACGCCCGCCCCGGCGCCTCCACCGCCGAGGTGCTGGCGGCGGCCGAAAGCGCACGCTGCCGCGAGTTCATCGAGGCGCTGCCTGAGGGGTTCGACACCATCGTGGGCGATCGCGGCGTGAAGCTGTCGGGCGGCCAGCGCCAGCGGCTGGCGATCGCGCGCGCGTTGCTGAAGGACGCACCGCTGCTGCTGCTGGACGAGGCCACCAGCGCGCTCGATTCGGAAAGCGAACACGCGATCCAGGCGGCGCTGGAGCGGCTGATGCACGGGCGCACCGTGATCGCGATCGCGCATCGGCTGTCCACGCTGTCGCATTTCGATCGCATCATCGTGATGGATCGCGGCGTCATCGCCGATGAGGGCAGCCCGGCCGAACTCGCCGCCCGGCCTGGGCCGTACCGCGAACTGCTGCGCCGTCAGCGGATGGAGCCGGTGACGGAGGCCGCCTAGGCGCGCGGCCGTTCGCCGACCATGAAAACCCCCGCCCCCGCCCCAGCGTCGCCTGCCCCGCAGGCGGGAGAGGCGGAGGGGAGCCGCGCATGAGCCGCCTTGTCGTCGTCTCCAACCGCGTCGCCCCGATCACCGAGGGCGAACCGGCCGCCGGCGGACTCGCGGTCGGTGTCCTGGACGCGCTGCGTGCCGAAGGGGGCCTGTGGTTCGGCTGGTCCGGGGAGGTCGCCACCGACGCCGCCGGCCTGCCCAACCCCGGGCGGCGCGTCGGCAACATCGACATCCGCACCATCGACCTGTCGCGCAAGGACTACGACGAGTTCTATCGCGGCTTCGCCAACGGCACGCTCTGGCCGGTGCTGCACTACCAGATGGGGCTGTCCCGCTTCGACTGGGCGGAGTTCGCCGGCTACCGCCGCGTCAACGCGCTGTTCGCCTGCTCGCTGGCCGGGCTGTTGGACCCAGACGACATGATCTGGGCGCACGACTACCACCTGCTCGGGCTGGCCGAAGCGCTGCGCGAGGCGGGCGTGACCAACCGGATGGGGCTGTTCCTGCACACCCCGTTCCCGGAGCCCGGCGTGCTGATGACGGTGCCGGCGCATGCGGCGCTGATTCGCGCGATGGCGGCGTTCGACCTGGTGGGCTTCCAGACCGAGCCGGACCGCACCGCCTTCGCCGACTACATCACCCGGCAAGCCGGCGGGGAGGCGCTGCCCGGCGGCCATCTGCACGCCTTCGGCCGCGGTTTCCGCACCGGCGTCTATCCGATCGGCGTGCATGTCGATGAAGCCCGCGCCGAGGCGGAACTGCCCGCCAACCGCCGTCAGGCGCTGCGCCTGCGCGCCAATCTGCACGGGCGCAGCCTGATCCTGAGCGTCGATCGGCTGGACTACGCCAAGGGGCTGCGCCAGCGGTTCCTCGCCTTCGAGCGCTTCCTGGCCGACTCGCCGGCGGCGCACGGGCAGGTGATCTTCATGCAGATCGCGCCGCCCTCGCGCTCCGACATCCAGACCTACCGCGAGATCCGCCAGGAGTTGGAAGGCGAGGCCGGGCGCATCAACGGCCGCTTCGCCGATGTCGACTGGGTGCCGCTGCGCTACCTCAACCGCAGCTTCCCGCGCGCCGCGCTGATGCCGCTGTATGCCGAGGCGCGCGTCGGGTTGGTCACGCCGTTGCGCGACGGCATGAACCTGGTGGCGAAGGAATACCTCGCCGCGCAGGACCCGGAAGACCCCGGCGTGCTGGTGCTGTCCCAATTCGCCGGCGCCGCGCGCGAGCTGGACGCGGCGCTGATCGTCAACCCATACGACGAGGCCGGGATCGCGCATGCGCTGGAGCAGGCGCTGGCGATGTCGATCGAGGAGCGGCGCGGCCGGCACGCCGCCGCGCTCGACGTGCTGCGTCGCAACAGCCTGGATGTGTGGCGGGACCGGTTCGTGGCGGACCTGCGGGCGGGGTGAGCGGACCGCCTCCGGCTTGCCGATATGTCCGTTCAGCGATATTGTCTTCGGGACATATCGCTACAGAACTCGGAGGGCTTCCGCCATGCTCACGCGCCGCCAGACCCTTTCCCTTGGAGCGCCGGCGCTCGCCGCGCCGCTGTTCGCCGCCGGCCTGTCCGCCCCCGCCCAGGCGGCGGGCGTCCTGCGCGTCGCCTATGCCGGCGCGATGGGCGCGGTGATGGATCGCGGCGTGGGGCCGGAATTCGCCAAGCAGGCGGGGGTCAGCTTCCAGGGGATCGGCCAGGCCGCCTTCGCGCTCGCCCATCTGCTGGTCAGCCGGCAGTTGCAGGCGGACGTGTTCGTCCCGATCACCGCCCCGCCGTTCGAGATCGTCCGTCGCGCCGGCCTCGCCCCGCGCGCCGTGCCGGTGGCGGGCACCGAGATGTGCATCGCCTACAGCCCGAAGAGCCGCTTCGCCAAGCTGCTGGAAGCCGCCGCCGCCGGGCACAAGCCGTGGTACGAGGTGCTGCGCACCCCCGGCTTGCGCTTCGGCCGCACCGATCCGCGCATCGATCCGCAGGGGCAGAACATCCTGTTCACGCTGCTGCTGGCCGAGCGCTACTATCATCAGCCGGGTCTGGCGCGCGCGCTGCTCGGCCCGGTGCTGAACCCGGCGCAGATTTTCACCGAACCCTCGCTGCTGGCGCGGCTGGATGCCGGGCAGATCGATGCGTCCTCGGGCTATCTCAGCGCGGTGCGCTCCCAGCACCTGCCGTTCATCCCGTTGCCCAAGGAGATCAACCTGGGCGACCCGGCGGAGTTCGATCCCTGGTACAGCAAGGTCCATGCGCGGCTGAAGATGGCGAACGGCAAGGTGAAGACGGTCTCGCCCCAGCCGCTGGTGTTCTACGCCGCGGCGCTGACCGACGCGGCGACGCCGGCGCTGGCGGCGCGGTTCGTCGATTTCCTCGCCGGCGCCGAGGGGCAGAAGATCTTCGCCACCTATGGCTACGGTCCGCCGCGCGGGCCTGTTCTGTCCAGTTGACCGGCCTGCCGTTCCGCCACCCCCCGTCGGCGCCCAGCCGCGCCGGGGCGGCCGCGCGCCGATGACGGACGACCCGATGCTTGCCGCCAGCCTGCCGGACGCAGGGGCGGCGACGCCCTCCGCGGCGCGGATCGGCGCGCGGATGATGGCGCTGCCGGCGCTTGCCGTGCTTGGGATCCTGCTGCTGCCCTATCTCGGGCTGGTGCTCGCCACCCCGTGGGGACGGATGGCGCCGGCCGAGGGGGACTGGGCGGCGGTGCGGGTGTCGGTGACCTACACGCTGCTGGCGCTGGCGATCGATGCGCTGCTGGGCACGCCGCTCGCCTGGTGGATGGCGCGGCGCGGCGGCCAGGGCCAAAGCCATGGCAACGGCCAGGGGGGGCTGGACCGGCCGATCGGCGGGCTGCTCGATCTGGCGGTGCTGGTGCCGTTGCTGACGCCGCCGCTTGCGATGGGACTGCTGCTCGCCACCGCCTTCGGCCCCTACAGCGCGATCGGGGAGGGCGCGCGGCGGATCGGCATCGAACTCAGCAACACCCCGGCCGCTTTCCTGCTGGCGCAGGTCTATGCCAGCGCCCCCTACTATGTGTTTGCCGCCCGCGCCGCCTTCGCCGGGGTGCCGCGCGAGTACGAGGAGCTTTCGCTGACCCTCGGCCGAGGGCGCTGGCACACGTTCTGGCACGTGAGCCTGCCGCTTGCCCGGCTTGGCATCGCCACCGGCCTCGCGCTCGCCTGGGTGCGCGCGCTGGGGGAGTTCGGGATCGCCCTGATCATCGCTTATTATCCGCAAGGCATCCCGGTGCGGCTGTGGGTCGATCTGCAGGACTCCGGGTTGAACGCGGTCTATCCGCTGCTGTGGGTGTTCTTCGTGATCGGTCTGCCGGTGCCGCTGCTGCTGGGTCTGGTGTCGCGCGCGCGCCATGCGGGATGACGCGGGGGAGGCTGCCGACACCGGGTCGATCGCGGTCGATCTGACGCTGGTCCGGCCGGTGGCGTTGGCCGCGCGCTTCACCGTGCAGGGCTTCACCGCGCTGTTGGGGGCGAGCGGGGCGGGCAAATCCTCGCTCCTGAAGGCACTGGCCGGGTTGCTGCCGGCGGCGGGGGCGCCGTTCGCCGGTCTCCCCGCCGAGCGCCGGCCGGTGGGCTACCTGCCGCAGGCGGCGGCGCTGTTCCCGCATCTGTCGGTCTGGCGCAACGTCGCCTACGGCCTCGACGGGTCGGGGCCCGCACGGCGGGCGGCGGCGCTGGCCTGGCTGGACCGGCTCGGGCTCGCCGATCTGGCTGATCGGTCTCCGCACCAGTTGTCCGGGGGGCAGCAACAGCGGGTGGCGCTGCTGCGCGCGCTGGCCCGCCGGCCGGCGCTGCTGCTGCTGGACGAACCGACCTCCGCGTTGGATGCGGCGAACCGGGAGGCCAGCCTGGCCGAAGTGCGCGGGCAGTTGCGCGCCCTGAACATCCCCGCGCTGGTGGCCACGC
>JAJZVS010000152.1 GCA_021845555.1 Pseudomonadota bacterium | reverse complement strand
GAACCCGATGGCCCCGGCGGACACCAGGAACAGCGCGGCGAGCGCACCGCCGGCGGCGGGCGCGGCGGCGACGTCAGGCGATCTCATCGGCCTGCCGCCGCCTGCAGGGTCCGGGGGGCGGGCCACACCCGCCGGCGGGCGAATCCGGCCAGCAGCGCATCGAACCGCGCCGGGTCGTCGATGAACAGCGCGTGGCCGGCGTGCGGGAACAGCGCGATCTCGGTGCCCGGCCGGTCGCGGCGCAGATTCTCCGCCTGCCCCGCCAGCCACGGACGCACGAGGTAGAGCACCGGGGCGCGCACCGACAGCACCGCCGCGCGCCAGTCCTGCCGCGGCACCGGATAGGCGCGCAGCGCGCGGGCCGCCGGTTCGGGGGTGCGCAGGCAGGCCCGGGTCAGCCGGTTCAGCCAGGCCGCGGGCTGACGGGTGTGGAACATCCCGCGCACGAAACGCGCCAGCGCCTCGCGGTACGGCAGCGCGGGGCCGTGCGACGGGTGCCAGACCGGCGGCGGGTTCTCGCCCACCGAATTGTCCACCAGCACGAGGCCGGCCAGCCGCGCATCGCCATGCGCGCGCACGTAGGAGAGCACGTCCAGCACGCCGAGCGACCAGCCGACCAGCAGGACCGGCGCCGGACCGAGCCGGGCGATCAATTCGGCGATATCCTGGCCGCGCCGGGCGGCGGTGTACCCGAAAGCGGGCGCCTGCGACGTGCCCTGGCCGCGCGGGTCGAAGGCGATCACGCGATAGCGGCGGGCGAAGACGGCGATCTGCCGGTCCCAGATCCAGGCCGGCATGGTCCAGCCGGGGATCAGGACGATCGTATGCGCTCCGGCCGCATGAATCCCGGTCGTGTGCGCCGCAATCGGGCCGGCCTCCAGGTAGTGCAGGCGCACGCCATCGCTGGTGGTGAAGAAACGGTCCCGCGCGGCACCTGGCCGGGCCAGGGCGGCGGCGGGGCGCAGCAGGGGCAGCAGCGCCAGCGCGGACGCCAGCCGCAGCAGCGCCCGCCGGCCGGGCGGCGGCGCGGCGGCGGCGGAAGCGACGGCAAGGTCGGGAACGGGGGCGGCGCGCATCGGCGGAGAGAGCCGGCAGCACCCCCCAGGTGTCAATCCGCCGGCGGACGGCGCGCGCGGCGCAGGTGGTGGGCGTTGCAACCGGCGCGGCGCATCGCCACCTGCGGGGCCTCTCCCTCAGACCCCACGGATCCCATGACCAACGAGGAACGCGACCTCATCGCCGCCTTCATCGCCCGCGTCGCCGGCGTGACCCCGCCCGGCGCCGGAGCCGGTCCCACCGGTGGCCCTTCGGGCAACCCTTGGGCCGGCGCCTCGGTGCCGCCCACCCCGCCGGCGCTGCCGCCGGTGGACCCGGAAGCGGACGCGCTGATCGCCGGGATGTTCCAGCGCACGCCGGGCGCCGGCTACCGCATGACGCAACTCGCCTTCGTGCAGGAGCACGCGCTGGCGGCGGCGCAGGCCCGCATCCACGCGCTGGAGGCGCAGCTGCAGGCGGCGCAGGCCGCCCCGCATGGCGGGTTCCTGAGCGGGCTGTTCGGCGGCGGCCGTTCGGCGCCGCCCCCGCAGCAGATGCCGCCCCAGATGCCGCCCCAGATGCCACCACAGATCCCGCCGGCGCAGATGGCCGCTCCGGCCTTGTATGGGGCGCGGCCGGGGATGTGGCAGCAATCCGGGCCGGGTTTCCTGGGCTCGGCGCTGACCACCGCAGCCGGGGTTGCCGGCGGGATGGTGATGGGCAACGCGCTGATGAACCTGCTCTCACCCGGCCACGGCGGCTTCGGTGCCAGCCCGTGGGGGAACCCGGCGGGCTTTCCCGCCGGCACGGGGCCGGAGAGCCAGGCCGGCTGGCTGGGTGCCGACCCGAGCCTCGATCCGAGTGCCGATCCGGGTGGCTGGACCGATCCGGGCAACGACCCCGGCGGCGCGGGGGCGGATGATCCCTCCGCAGGCGGCTGGGATGCCGGCGGGAGCGACAACGGTGGGGGCGATGGCGGCTGGGATCAGGGCGGCGGGTCGGACGACACGCTGGTCTGACCGACAGGCGTCAGGAACCGGGCCAAGGGGCGCGGGCCAGGGGGGCGGGCCCAAGGGGGGCGGGCCCAAGGGGCGCGGGCCAGGGGGCGCGGGCCACAGCCGGCCTTGCGCCCGTCCCGGATCGCTCCCTGGCGGGTCCGCCGGCGCCCGCGTCCGCGCCGGCGGTTCAGGGCCGCAGCAGGATCCAGGCCGCGGCGAACGCGCCGCTCCAGAGGACGGCGCCGATCAGCCGGGTCGTCGCGGCTTGGGAACGCTTTTTGCCGAAGATGCGCCTGGGGATGGCGGACCCTCCTCGTTGTAACGACCGCAGGATGCGGAGGGGAAAGCGACAATTTGGTTACATCCGCCGGGCTGGCATCGCGCCCCGCCCGCCGCGCCCCCGCCGGCGCAGCCAGGCCAACCCGGCCAGGCCGACCGCGAGCACCGCGGCGCCGTTCGGGGCGGGCACCGGCGTGCCGTTCGGCTGCGCGCCGCTCGCGCCCAGGGCGATGCCGGGCACGCCCCCCGTGCCGGGCAGGTTGCCGCCGGGCGAGAAGCCCCCGGAGGAGCCGTCCGTGCCGCTGCCCCGATCGCCGTGGCGCGGCGCACCGCCGCCACCGCCCAGGAAAGCGACGGCCGGCGGCGAAAACCCGCCACCGGGATCGACCGGCCAGGACGGATCGCCGCCGCCGTTACCCCGCGGCGCTTCGGCGCCGCCGTTGCCGCGGCCGCCACCGTCCGGACCCAGGGCGAAGCCCCGGTCGAACGCCCCGCCCAAGGCTCCGCCCAGGCCCCCGCCATGCGCCGCGGGGGCGCGTCCGTCCGCGCGCCACCCCGACTGCCGAGGTGCGGCCGGGTCCGTCTGCTGGGCGCGTGCATCCGTCGGCAGGCGGCAACGCCCGCCCTCCCCCACCGCGCCGCGGTCCGGCCCCCAGCTTGGCGCACCCCAGCCCGCAGCGTCCCAGCCGGGCGGCAGGCGGCAGACCCCGGCGGCGGCCAACGCCCCCTCCCCCGGGGTTCCGAGCGCGGAGAGCGGGCCGCCGATGGCGATCAGGTCGACGGTGTCCAGGAACACGGGCGGCGCCAACGCCAGCCCGTCCAGCGCCAGGGTGAAGCCGGCGGCCAGGAAAATCGCCCGCATCGTGCCCGGGACAGGCCGGTGGATCGGAACCGGAGGCGGCATGGCACACCACGCGAAAAGGACGAAAAATGAGACGTCCTTCTCGCGCAACCACAGGGTGTAGTCAAGAAAATAAGCAACCTATGGTTGTATGTCTCGGCCAGCGGGACCGACGCATCGCGCGCCGGTCCCTGGCAGGCCCCACCTCAGCCTCCCCGCCCAGCGGGACGGAGAGGCCCCGGGGCGGAGAGGCCAGCGCGCGGCGCGCAGGCTCAGCCGACGATTTCGATCGCGGCGAAGAAGAAGCCGATCTCCACCGCCGCGTTCTCGGCGCTGTCCGATCCATGCGCCGAATTGGCCTCGATGCTCTCGGCGAAATCCTTGCGGATGGTGCCGGGCGCCGCCTTGGCCGGGTCGGTCGCGCCCATCACCTCGCGGTTGCGCGCCACCGCGTTCTCCCCTTCCAGCACCTGCGCGACCACCGGACCGGAGGTCATGAAGGTCACCAGGTCGCGGAAGAAGCCGCGCTCGCGGTGCACCGCGTAGAACGCCTCGGCCTGGGCGGTGGTCAGGTGCAGCCGCTTCTGCGCGACGATGCGCAGGCCGGCCGCCTCCAGCCGGGCATTGATCTGGCCGGTCAGGTTGCGCCGCGTGGCGTCGGGCTTGAGGATGGAGAGGGTGCGTTCGATCGGCATCGCGTGATCCTGCTGCGAAAGAAAAGAAGGGGAAACGTCGGGCCGGCTTGCTACGTGTTCCCCGCCGGCTCGGCAACTGCTAACCCGCCGCGCATGTCCCTTCTCGTGATCTCCGGCGCCGTGATCCGCCTTGGCGGGCGCCTGCTTCTGGACGGCGCCGACCTTGCCATCGACGCCGGCCGGCGCATCGGCCTGGTGGGGCGCAACGGCGCCGGCAAATCCACCCTGCTGCGCGCCATCACCGGGGAAATCGCGCTGGACGGCGGGGAGATCCGCCTCGCCGCCCGCGCGCGCCTGGCCAGCGTGCGCCAGGAAGCCCCCGAAGGCCCGGCCAGCCTGCTGGAAACCGTGCTCGCGGCCGATCCCGAGCGCCTGGCCCTGCTGGCCGAGGTGGAGACCGCCGCGCCGGAACGCCAGGCGGAAATCCACGACCGGCTGCGCGCGATCGGCGCCGATTCCGCCCCCGCCCGCGCCGCCACCATCCTGGCCGGACTGGGCTTCGACGAGGCGGCCCAGCGCCGCCCGGTCAGCTCGTTCTCCGGCGGCTGGCGCATGCGCGTGGCGCTGGCCGGGGCCCTGTTCGCCGCGCCGGACCTGCTGCTGCTGGACGAGCCGACCAACCACCTCGATCTGGAAGCGACGCTGTGGCTGGAGGGTTGGCTGGCGCGGTTCCCCGGTGCGGCGCTGATCGTCTCGCACGACCGCTTCCTGCTCGATCGCGCGGTGCATGCGATCGCCCATCTGGATCGCGGCAAGATTTCGCTGACCCCCGGCGGGTTCGACGAGTTCGTGCGCATCCGCACCGAGCGTGCGTTGCAGCAGTCCCGCGCCGTCGAGCGGCTGGCCGCCGAGCGGGCGCATATCCAGTCCTTCGTCGATCGCTTCCGCGCCAAGGCCACCAAGGCGCGCCAGGCGCAGTCGCGGCTGAAGGCACTGGCCCGGTTGCCGGCGATCGAGGCGGTGATCGAGGACGCGCCCACCCGCTTCGCCTTCCCCGAGCCCGCCCGCCTCGCTCCGCCGATCCTGGTGCTGGAGCGGGTGAACGCCGGCTACGACGGCACGCCGGTGCTGCGCAACCTGTCGCTGGCGATCGACACCGAGGACCGGATCGCCCTGCTCGGCGCCAACGGCAACGGCAAATCGACCCTGGCGCGGCTGCTGGCCGGGCGGCTGGCGCCGCTGTCGGGCGAGATCCGGCGGGCGCCGAAGCTGCGCGTGGGGTATTTCGCGCAGCACCAGACCGAGGAGCTGGTGACCGCCGAAACCCCCGTCGATCACATGGCACGCGCCCTGCCGCGGGCGAGCGAAACCCAGGTCCGCGGCCAGCTCGCGCGTTTCGGGCTGGACGCCGACCGGGCGGGGACGAAGGTGGGCAGCCTGTCGGGCGGGGAGAAGGCGCGGCTGCTGCTGGCGCTGGCGACGCGGGACGCGCCGCATCTGCTGATCCTGGACGAGCCGACCAACCACCTGGATATCGACGCGCGCGAGGCGCTGGTGAAGGCGCTGGCCGATTTCCAGGGCGCCGTGCTGCTGATCACCCACGACCCGCATCTGGTCGAGCTGGTGGCCGAGCGGCTGTGGCTGGTGGCCGATGGCGGGGTGCGGCCGTTCGACGGCGATCTGGACGACTACCGCGCCCTGCTGGCCGAGCGCGCCCGCCCGCGCCCGACGGCGGAGATCGGCGCGCGGCGCGACGACCGGCGGGAGCGGGCGGAGGCGCGGGCGGCGCTGGCCCCGCTGCGGCAACAGGCCAAACAGGCGGAGACGGCGCTGGCGCGGCTGGCCGCCGAACGGGCGCGGATCGAAGCGAAGCTCGCCGACCCCGCGCTCTATGCCCCCGGCCGCGGCGGAGAGATCGCGGCGGCCAACGCCAGGCTGGCCGAGCTCGCGCGGGAGGCCGAGGCGGCGGAGAGCGCCTGGCTGGAGGCCGCCGAAGCGCTGGAGGCGGCGGGATGACGGGCGCACCCGCCCGCCGCGCGCCTGGCCTGTCGTTGACCCCGCCCCGGCCGGACCCTATCTGACAGCCCATCCCCCTCCGGAAGGTTCGCATGCTCGCCGCTCTTGCCCGCGCCGTTTTCGGCACCGCCAACGAACGCGCACTGAAGGCGTACCAGCGGCGGGTGCCGCAGATCAACGCGCTGGAACCGGCGATCACGGCGCTGGACGACGCGGAGCTGGCGGGCAGGACGATCAGCTTCCGCGAACGGCTGGCCGCCGGGGCGACGCTGGATGAGCTGCTGCCCGAGGCCTTCGCGGTGGTGCGGGAGGCGGCGCGGCGCACCCTCGGCCAGCGCCATTTCGACGTGCAGCTGATCGGCGGGATGGTACTGCACGACGGCAAGATCTCCGAGATGAAGACCGGCGAGGGCAAGACCCTGGTCGCCACCCTGCCGGTCTATCTGAACGCGCTGGCCGGCAAGGGCGTGCACGTCGTCACCGTGAACGACTACCTGGCCCGACGCGATTCCGAATGGATGGGCCAGATCTACCGCTTCCTCGGCATGAGCGTCGGCGTGATCGTGCACGGGCTCGACGACGAGCAGCGCCGCGCCGCCTACGCCGCCGACATCACCTACGGCACCAACAACGAATTCGGCTTCGACTATCTGCGCGACAACATGAAATACCGGCTGGAGGACATGGTCCAGCGGGATTTCTGCTACGCGATCGTGGACGAGGTCGATTCGATCCTGATCGACGAGGCGCGCACGCCGCTGATCATCTCCGGCCCCGCCGAGGACAGTTCCGATCTGTACCGCCAAGTCGATCTGGTGACGCGGGAACTGGTCAAGGATGTCGAGACCTACGACAAGGACGAGAAGTTCCGCACCGTCTCCCTGACCGAACCGGGGTCGGAGCGGATCGAGGAGATGTTGCGCGCCGCCGGCATCATCACCGAGGGCAATCTCTACGACATCTTCAACGTCTCGGTCGTGCACCACGTGCAGCAATCCTTGCGCGCGCACACGCTGTTCGCCCGCGACGTCGATTACATGGTCCGCCAGGGACAGATCATCATCATCGACGAGTTCACCGGCCGCGCGATGGAAGGGCGGCGCTACTCCGACGGGCTGCACCAGGCGCTGGAGGCCAAGGAAGGCGTGGAGGTGCAGCCGGAGAACCAGACGCTCGCCTCGATCACGTTCCAGAACTATTTCCGCCTCTATCCCAAGCTGTCCGGGATGACCGGCACCGCCTCGACCGAGGCCGACGAATTCGCCGAGATCTACAAGCTGGACGTGGTGGAGATCCCGACCAACGTCGCGGTCACCCGCAAGGACGAGGACGACGAGGTCTATCGCACCGCGACGGAGAAATACGAGGCGGTGGCGGATCTGATCGCGGAGACGCGCAAGACCGGCCAGCCGCTGCTGGTCGGCACCGTCTCGATCGAGAAAAGCGAGGTCCTGAGCGGGATCCTGAAGAAGAAGAAGGTTCCGCACGCGGTGCTGAACGCCCGCTTCCACGAGCAGGAGGCCGAGATCGTCGCCCAGGCGGGCGCGCCCGGCGCGGTGACGATCGCCACCAACATGGCCGGGCGCGGGACGGACATCAAGCTCGGCGGCAATCTGGAAGCCCGGCTCGCGAAGGAACTCGCGGGCATCGAGGATCCCGGCCTGCGCGCCGCGCGCGAGGCGGAGATCCGCGACGAGATCGCCATCGCGCACGACCAGGTGAAGGCCGCCGGCGGGCTGTTCGTGATCGGCACCGAACGCCACGAGAGCCGGCGCATCGACAACCAGCTGCGCGGCCGGTCCGGCCGGCAGGGCGATCCGGGGCATTCGCGCTTCTTCCTCTCGCTCGAAGACGACCTGATGCGCATCTTCGGCTCCGACCGGATGGGCGGGATGCTGCAGAAGCTCGGCCTGAAGGACGGCGAGGCGATCATCCATCCGTGGATCAACAAGGCGCTGGAGAAGGCGCAGAAGAAAGTCGAGGCGCGCAACTTCGACACCCGCAAGAACGTGCTGAAATACGACGACGTGATGAACGACCAGCGCAAGGAGGTCTATGCCCAGCGCAAGGAGTTCATGCGCGCCGAGGACGTGGCGGAAACCATCGCCGAGATGCGCGCCGAGGTGATCGTCGGGCTGGTGGAACGGCGCATTCCGGCCAAGGCCTTCTCCGAGCAGTGGGAACTCACGGAACTGGCCGAGGATGTGCAGCGCGTGCTCGGCGTCGCACTGCCGATCGAGGAATGGGGCCGCGAGGAAGGCATCGACGAGGTGCATCTGCGCGAACGGATCGAACAGGCGGTCGATCAGTTCATGGCCGCCAAGACCGCCAACCTCGGTCCCGAGCTGATGCGCTTCGTCGAGAAGTCGCTGCTGATCCAGACCATGGACGCGGTGTGGAAGGAGCATCTCTACGCGCTCGATCACCTGCGCCAGGGCATCGGGCTGCGCGCCTACGGCCAGAAGGACCCGCTGAACGAATACAAGGCGGAGGCCTTCGCGCTGTTCAACGCCATGCTGGACGAGCTCAAGGAACGCGTCACCACGCTGATGTCGCGCGTCGAACTCAGCCCGGACCATCCGCCCGAGGCCGATTTCCAGCCGCGTCCGCAGACCTACATGGAGCTGCACCCCGAGCCGATGACATTCTTCGGGACGCCCGAAACCGGGAGCGGGGACGGCGCGGACGGCGAGTTGGCAACGCTGGCCCCGCCCATCGCGCTGGCGGCGCTGCCGTTGCGCAGCGAGGCGGTGAACCCCGACGACCCCGCGACCTGGGGCGCCACCCCGCGCAACGCCGCCTGCCCCTGCGGATCGGGCAAGAAATACAAGCACTGCCACGGCAAGCTGGGCTGACGCGGGCGATCGCTGCTCTCCCCGTCATGGCCGGCCTTGCGCCGGCCATCCGCGCACGGACGATCGGGGGCGGATGGCCGGCTTAAGGCCTACGACATGCACACATCTCCTGCATGTCCGGGCTTGCGAAGTTCTGCGGCTTCCGATTCGATGCGGGCATCGATTCGCGGGAGCGAGACCAGTGCTGACGAACCTTGGCCACTTCGGCGACCTC
>JAJZVS010000151.1 GCA_021845555.1 Pseudomonadota bacterium | reverse complement strand
CATCCTGCGTGCCATGCGCCGCGCCGGCAATGGCGCCCTGGTGCTGGTTGCCACCGCGCGCGGCGACGTGGTGAACCGGGTGCAGACGCTGAACGACGGCGCCGACGACTATCTGGTGAAGCCCTTCGCCCCGGACGAACTGCTGGCCAGGGTGCGCGCGCTGCTGCGCCGACGCACCCAGCTCGCCGCCAACGTGCTGACGCTCGGCAATGTCGCGTTCGATACCGTTTCGCTTATCCTGATGGTGGCCGGCCGCGCGGTCGAGCTGCCGCGCCGCGAACAATGCGTGCTGGCCGAGCTCTTGCACCGGCCGGACCAGGTGCTGCGGCGCGAGGCGCTGGAACAGGCGGTCTATTCCTTCGATGCGGCGGTGACGCCGAACGCGATCGAGGCGACCATCTCCCGCCTGCGCCGCCGGCTGGATCTCGCCGGCGCCAGCGTCGCCATCACCGCCATGCGCGGCATCGGCTACATCCTGTCGGAGCGCGGCGGGTGCTGAGCGTGACGCGCGCCCAGCCGCTGTCGCGCATCCTCGCCATCCGCATGATGCTGGGCGCACTGCTGGTCGCGGTGGCCCTGACCGGGACCACCTTCACCAAATACCTGCTGGAGCATCGCTACCTCCGACGCGAGACGCTGGAGGACATGGCCGCCGAGGTGGCGACCGATCTCTCGCGCGGCATCGATCCGGCCAGCCGCGCTGCTTTCCGCGACTATCCTAACGCCTACGCCTTCCGCGTGTTCAGCGACCGCCTCGCCTTCGACCGGCGGCTGCTGGCCGCCGCCAACCCGTCCCTGCTCCCGCCGCTACCCACCGATGCGCGCGGGCGCGCGACCGATCTCGAGGAGAAATTCGAGGAGTTCGACAATCCGACGCCCGGCGGCCCGCGCAGCTGGCAACTCACCGAGCGCGAGCAGGTGGGCAAGCACCACCACTACTGGGTGCAGGCGATGATGGTGGGCGATCCGGACTGGCGCTGGCGCCAGGTGATCGGCAGCGAGATGATGGACCACGTCATCGTGCCGGCGCTGACCATCGTGCCGGTGCTCACGCTGGTGATGTTCCTCACCACCCGTTCGGCGCTGCGCCCGCTGGTGCGCATCGCCGCCCAGGCCGACGAGATCGGCGCCGCCGTCTCCGCCGGGCGCGGCTTCACCCCGCTCGCCGCCGGCCGCCTGCCGCGCGAATTCGCGGCGGTGGTGGCGGCACTGAACGCCATGCTGGGCAAGCTGGACCGCTCGCTCTCGGTGCAGAAGCAGTTCACCGCCGATGTCGCGCACGAGCTACGCACGCCGCTGGCGGTGATGCTGCTCGAAGTGGCGGAACTGCCGGACGGGCCGGAGCGCCAGCAGTTGATGGAGGAACTCGGCGGGCTCGGCCGGCTGGTGAACGAGATGCTGCGCTTCGCCCAGGCCGAAGACGTGCTGGCCAGCGCGCCCGAGCCGGTGAACCTGACCGCGACCGCGCGCAAGGTGTGCGAGGAGATGGCGCCGGACGCGGTGCGGCGCAAACGGGCGATCGAATTCGACGCGCCGGATGAACCGCCGTTCGTCTCCGGGAACGCTACCCTGATCGAGATCGCGGTGCGCAACCTGATCGAGAATGCGCTGAAATTCGCCCCCAGCGGGTCGCTGGTGTCGATCGCGGTGCAGCCCGGCGGGCGGGTGGTGGTGGACGACCGCGGACCGGGCGTGGCGGATGCGCTGAAGGCGAAAGTGTTCGACCGGTTCTGGCGGGTCGGGCAGGAGCAGGGCGGCGGCGCCGGCGTCGGGCTGGCGCTGGTGCGCCGGGTCGCCAACCTGCACGGCGGCCACGCCTGGATCGAGGACCGGCCCGGCGGCGGCACCCGCGCCGTGCTGGCGGTGGGCGCCGCCGCGCGGATCGCGTAAGCGCCGCCGTCCGCCGATCCGGCGGGCTCTACCCTTTGGTGGCGACCTGCGCGCGCAGCGCCGTCAGCAGCGCCGACACCTTGTCGTCGTGTTGAGAGAGATACGAGGCGTAGTCGCTGCGCTGGGTGATGCGAAGCGAGGTGCCCTCGGCCACCATATCGACGATCTTCGGGGCGCCGCCGACCTGCCGGACCAGCCATTCCACGTCCGCCGGCGCATTGCCCGGCCGGGTGATGACGGTCGCCACCGCCACGCCGTCGTCATGCGGGGTGGTGCGCCCGACCTTGAACGTGACGCCTTTGTACTCGCCGATCTTGGTGGCGATGTTGAGCACCAGCGCCTTGCGGAACAATTCCTGGTACTGGCCGCGCTCGGCCGGGGTGGCGACGCGCCAGAACCGGCCGAGACAGAAACGCGCGATCCCGTCCACGTCGACATGGCTGTCCACGATCCGCGCGACCGCCGCCCGCTTCTGTTCGTTCGAGCCGGGGCCGTCGATCACCGCCACCAGCGCGGTGCCGGTGGCATCGATGAAAGCGCGGGCCTGCGCTGCGGTTTGCGCCCGGGCGGCGCGCGGCCAGCCGACGGCGAGCGCCGGCGCGGCGGCGAGAAAGACCAGGGCGGCACGACGTGAGGTCATGAGCGGCTCGCTGAAGATGTTGGGAGGAAGGCCCGTGGGTCGCCGATATCGCGCCGGCGCCGGGGCGTTTTCAACCGACGCGGTGTCCTTTTGTGGGCAGCGGGTGGACGGCCGCATGACGCAGCGGCCGGCACGGGCCGCCGCAACCCGAACCTGGGTTAGCGCCCGGCGTCCGCGGCCGGAGCGGGGAACCAGGCCGGCACGGTCGCTGCCCGATCAGCCCGCAATTTGGCGATCTGGGCCCGCCGGTGCTGGCGGTAAAGACTGCGGAAGGTGGCATAGGGGTCCAGTGCCGTCTTCTTGATCCCGCTGAGCTCCCCGAGCACGCGCGAGCGCTCGTCGAGCGCGGTCAGGCTGAAACGCGTCCAGGTAAGCGCCGTCACCGCCGCGCCCTGGCCGACCCAGCCGAACGGGTCCGCGGCGATATCGACCCCATGGCCCAGCGCGTCCCGCGGATTGGTGGGCCCCAGGACGGGCAGGAACAGGAACGGCCCTTCCGGCACGCCCCACAGCGCCATCGTCTCCCCGAAATCGGCGTCGTGCGCCGGGTAGCCCCACCGAGTGGCGACATCGAACACGCCGAGCCCGCCCACCGTGGTGTTGATGAGGAAGCGCATGAAGGTATCGCCGGCGCGGCGCGGCTTGCCCTCCGCCATGTCGTTGGCCAGCGTGCCTGGAGTGGTGAGGTTGCCCAGCACGTTATGCACGCCCTCGCGCACCGGCTCGGGCGTGACGGCCTTGTAGGCGATGGCCGCCGGGCGCAGCACCATCGTGTCGAGCGCGTCGTTCACCTTGTAGAGGACCCGGTTGGTGGGTTCGAGCGGATCGTTGGTCCGGTAGAACTCCGCCCGCGCCTCCGGATGGCTTGGCGGCGGCGGCGTGGCGCAACCGGCCAACAAAACGGCGAACAGCAGGCAAGAACCAACGGCGACGCGCATCGGGGACGGCCTCGACAGGGACGGAGCGCGCGGCGCACGGCGCGGCGGCTCGGAGCCGGGTTGTAGCATGCGGCGGACCGCACGCAACGCACGGGATCGTGCGACGGGCGGTTCTCCGTGCGACGTCCCATCGCGCGGATCCGGGGCCTTCCCGTCTTGGCCGGTACCCCGAAGTCGTTCTGGCCGGGCTTGACCACATAGGCATCCGGATAAGCCCCGGCTGGAGGAAAAACCTCCAGACACGACGCGATGCGGTACGATTCATCGCGGAGATGCCATGCACAGCATCTTCTGTTTGGGACGCCTGGTCCGAGACCTCGACCCGGCTTCCCGCCGACATCGAACCGGATGAACTGGCCCGCGCTACCGGGGCGGTCTGCCGCCGCCGTGGCGATGGCATCACCGACGGGGCGACACTGCTGCGGCTGGCCCTGGCGCACGGACCGGGCGGCAAGAGCCTGCAGGACGCGGCGGCCTGGGCCCGCATGACCGGGGTGGCGGCGGTGACCGCGCAGTCGCTGCATGAGCGGCTGCACCGCTCCGTCGATTTCCTGGGTGCGCTCCTGCATCGGCCGCCGGCCGGCCGGGCGGCGCGCCGGCGGCGGGCGAGGGGCGCATCGCGGACCGCGGTTACGCCAAGACCAAGGCGTTGCATGCCTATCTCGATCACCCCAACCAGCGAGCGCAGGACTTCATCGTCCGGGTCGGCTGGAAGGCGCTGGCCCTGTGCGATGCCGACGGCGCCCCGTTCCGTCTGATCTCCCGGTTGGAGACCTTCGCGCCGGGCACCTCCGTGCAGGAATCGGCGGTCCAGGTGGAAACCGGGACGGCGCAGCAGCCCAGGCCGCTGGCGCTGCGCCTGATTGCCGTGCCGTTGCCGCCGGAGAAGGCCGCGGACGCGCGCCTGAGGCTGAAGCGCGCCGCCAACAAGCATCAGGACCGGTTCGATCCGCGCAGTCTGACCGCGGCAGGGTTCATGGTGCTGGCGACCACCTTGCCGCAGGACGTCCCGGCGGCGGAAATCGTTGCCGTCTATCGCCTGCGCTGGCAGATCGAACTGGCCTTCAAGCGCCTGAAATCGCTGCTGCATATCGATCGATTGCCCACACGAACGAAGGGCGGCAGCCTCAGTTGGCTGTACGCCCACCTGATCGTGCTGCTGGTGAGCGAGGACATCTGCCGCGATGTCCTCGACTCTTCCCCCTGAGGACCTGGCTGCCGACGGACGACGCTCACGCTGGCGCACGTTCAAGCTGGTGGTCGATGCCGTCATCCATGGCCTCGCAGCACGCAACCTGCACGCCATCGCCCACGCCGATCCCAGGACACACCTCCGCCTCGCCGATCCCAAGCGAACCCGAAAGCGACAGGCGGCAAAGACCAAGCCAGCGCCCGCGCAGACTGTGAGAAATCCAGGCTAGCCCCTCACCCGCGGGCCATCGCCGCGGGCGAGGAAAATCGTCCGGTCAGGACTGCGCTTCGGGCGACAGCACGATGCAGGCGGTCCGATGCCGCGACAGATCGGCGCAGGCCTGGACCGCCGCGCCGCGCGACAGGCCGGTCAGCCGCGCGCGCCACAACGTCACTTGCGCGCGATGGACGGTGGACACCGCCGGGCGGGCCTCCGCCAGCATCGCCGGCGCCATGTGCCGCGCCTCCCCGGCGGCGTGGCTCGCCTGCGCCGCGGTGTAGAAGGCGCCGACCTGCACCGCCCAGCCGCCCGCCAGGCCGGTCATGCGCGGCGCCGGCAGCGGTTCGGCCTGCGCGGAGGGGATCAGGCGGAAGCCGACCCGGCGATAGCGCGGCGGCACCGGCAGGTGGGACGGCGGGACGTACATCGCTACCTGCGGGCGGACCACCGGACGGGCGCGCACCGGCTCGGGCAGCGGCACCGCCGTCACGAGCGGATGGAACGGCGCCGGCGGCGGCAGCGGCTGGTTGCTCGCCATCCGGTATTCGCGGTACTGCCCGCCCGAGCCGTAGCGCAGGCCCGGCGGAATATCGATCGGCAGGCGGTTCATCGCATAGGCTGCGGCCGGGGAAACATGCAGCGGCGCGGCGCCCTCGATCGCCGGGGCGATCATCGCCACGTAGCGACGGGTTTCCGCCGGCAGCGGGCGTTCGTTGGCAAGGTAATCGTCCAGCCGGCGCGGGCCCGCGTTGTAGGCGGCCAGGAAGCCGGGGGCGCCGTAGATGTCGTACATCTCCCGCAGATAGGCGGTGCCCGCCATGATGTTGTCGCGCGGGTTGTACGGATCGCTGCCCAGGTTGTACTGCGCCTGCAGATCGCGATAGGTATCCGGCATCACCTGCATCAGCCCCATCGCCCCGGCCGGCGAGGTCGTGAGCTGGCCGTTCAGGTATTCATGCCCGCCCGACTCGACATGCATGACCGCGCGAATCCACGTGGTCGGCACGTCGAATCGCTGCGAGGCGGCCTGGATATAGGGACCCCAGGGATCGCTGGGCGGTCCGGGCGGGGCGTAGTCGCCATGCGCCTCGGCGGCATAGCGCGCCGCCTGGCCGCTGGCGCTGACCGAGGGGCCCTGGCCCGCGCAGGCCGACAGCAGCGCCACCGCCGCGAGGCAGCCGGCGGCACGCAGCCATAAGGCGCGCGGCGCGACGGGGGGGACGGCAGCATGACCTGAACAAACGGCCATGGGGGAGCGATGGCGAGGGCGGGACATCCGCACGGGGCCTCCGTCGTGGCGCGACCATGAAGCAACAGGCAAACACGACGGCCGAGCGGCCATCGCTCAGGCAGACGATCAGAAAAGGTGTGTAACCCCTTATCGCGGGTCGCGGTTGAACGCAAGTTCATCTCGCAAGCCGCCAGGACGATCGGGGGAAGCCCCCCCGCCGTCACCTCTCCCGCTTGCGGGAGAGGTCGCCGTGCGCAGCACGCGGGTGAAGGCCGTGCGCAGCACGCGGGTGAGGGCCGTGCGGCACGGGATTGGGGGCGGGCAGTGGGCCGCCTGCCCTCACCCGGTTCGCTGCGCGAACCGCCCTCTCCCCCAAGCGGGAGAGGGCGAGCTGCGCTGAGACGCCGCTCTGATCGGGTACATTCGCAGCATGGTCACGCGGCGGCGCGCCCGGCGGGCGGATCAGCCGCCGAGCGGCGACCAGGCCGGATCGGACGCCTGCGTGGGCGTCGGCACGATGCGCTGGTTGAAGCCGGTCACATCGACCGACATCAGCTGCGAGGAAAATCCCTGGCCCTGATTGCCGGTCGCGCGGGACTGGCTGAAATACATCAGCACCCGCCCGTTCGGGCAGAAGGTCGGTCCCTCCACGTCCCAGCCGGCGGCGATCGCCCGCTCCCCGCTGCCGTCGGGGGCCATCACGCCGATCGAGAACGCGGCTTCCGAGCCGCCGTAGCGGGTGTAGGCGATCAGGTCGCCACGCGGCGACCAGACCGGCGTCCCGTAGCGCGCGTGGCCGAAGCTGATCCGTTTCACGCCGCTCCCGTCCGCATTCATGACGAACAGCTGGGGATCGCCGTCGCGGTCGGAGTTGAACACGATCTGCGAGCCGTCCGGGCTGTAGCACGGGCTGACGTCGATCGCGTTCGAGCTGGTCAGCTGCCGGCGCGCATGCGTGGCCAGATTGACGGTGACGATCGACGATCCCTGGCCTTCCGCCAGCGACATAATGACGCTGCCGCCGTCGGGGGAGAAGCGCGGCGCGAAGGTCATGCCGGCGAAATCGCCCAGCACGCGCTGGCGCCCGTTGGTCAGATCGAACAGATAGACCCGCGGCGCCTGGTTCGCGTAGCTCATGAAGCAGATCAGATCGCCCTTGGGGGCGAAGCGCGGCGTCAGCACCATCCAGCTGCCGTCGGTCAGGAAGCGGTTGTTGGCGCTGTCCTGGTCCATGATCGCCAGCCGGTGGGTTTCCCGCCCGCGCGGCCCGGTCAGCGAGACATAGACGATGCGGCTATCGAAATATCCCGGCTCGCCCAGCAGGCGCTGGTAGATCACGTCGGCCATGATATGCGCGATGCGCCGCCAGTTGCTCATGCTGGTGGTGTAGGCGGTGCCCTGCAATTGTTGCTGCGGCAGCACGTCCCACAGGCGGAACTCCACCCGGATGGTGCTGCCGGAGACCTGCGTCTGGCCGGTCACCAGCGCCTGGGCGCCGATCGATCCCCAGTTCTGGAACACCGGCAGGCCGGTGCCGGGATCAACCGTCGGGGTGATGAAGGCGGTGGACGGGATCGGCCGGAACAGCCCGCTGTTGCCGAGATCGGCGGTGATCACCTGGGCGATGTTGCGGCCCAGCTGCGCGGAGGCCGGATCGGCGCCGAGCAGGTCCGGGATCGCGATCGGGATCGGCGCCGCCCGCGCGCGGTTCACGTCGATCACCGCGCTCTGGTCCGAGCCGCCACCCGAGGCAGCCGGAGGGGCAGCCGGGGGCGCCGCGGCGGGCGCCGCACCCTGGGCCCGCGCCAGCCCGCCGAAGCCGAGCAGGCCGGCGCCGCCGGCCGCCGCGAACAGGCCGCGACGGGCGATCCCGCCCGCCGGCCGCTGCGGGCCGGCCAAGGGCCCGTCGGCCGGCACGAACACCTCCGGCAGGGAATCAGGCGAGAGCGAAGAAAGACGGCGGTCGGTCATGCGATCCTCATTTTCCCGTTTGCCGGCCGCGCGGCACCGCCGGCGGTCGGCCCTTGCGGCGATGTCGTCGCCGTGTCGCGCTACGGGCTGAACCGGAAGGTCAGCACGTTGATCTTGCCCAGCATGGTCTTCGGCAGCGGCAGGTTGGCGCAGGTCGGGTCCAGCACCGCGCGCCGGGCCCGGTCGGCGAAAGCCTGGAACACCGGGTCGGCCGCCATCTTCGCCTGATCGGCCGGCGCGAACTGGACCTCCCGCGCCACGCCATCGGCGTCGGTGGTCACGGTCAGCATCACCTGCATCGGGGTCTTGTGCAGCGCGCCGGGATCATAGGTCCAGCAGCGCCGCACATAGGCGCCGATCGCGCCGCGTTCTCCCGCGGTCAGCGCCGCGGTGTCGTTGCCCTGGGGATTGCCGCCGCCCTGCGGCGCGCCGCCCTGCGCCGGATTATAGCGCGCGGTCGGCGGCAGCTTCTGCTGTTCCAGCGTGCGCAGCTTCTGCAGCGTGTTCAACAGCGCGCGAGAATTGGGCGCCGGATTGGTGGTGGGGTTGGGCTGCGAGGTCGCGCTGGGCAGCGGCGGCGGCGGGGTCGGCACCGGCGGCAGCGGCAAAGCCTGTGGCGGCGTGGGCGTGGGCTTCGGCGGCGGCGGCGCCGGCGGGGCGGGCGGCACCGGCAGGGCCGGGGCCGGCGTGGGCGAAGGCGTGGGCGGCGGCGCCGGCTAGGGGGAATCTGCGGGTGGGGGCGGAAAGGAAGTGGAGGGGGACGAGGGTTGCTGAGAAGCTGAAGGGGAAACACGGATACCATGCGT
>JAJZVS010000150.1 GCA_021845555.1 Pseudomonadota bacterium | reverse complement strand
CGCGGTGCCATCCGCGCCGCCATCGCCGCGCCGCGCGAACTCGACCAGCCGCTGATCGAGGCCTACCTCGCCCGCCGCGCGCTCGATTACCTGGTGGGGTTCACCCTCTCGCCGGTGCTGTGGCGCAAGCTGCCCGGCAGCCGCAGCGCCGGGCGCGTGCAGTCGGTCGCGCTGCGCCTGATCTGCGACCGGGAAGCCGAGATCGAGGCGTTCCGGGCCCGCGAATACTGGACCGTGGAAGCGGTCTTCCTCACCCCCGGCGGTGCGCCGTTCACCGCCCGGCTCACGCATCTGGACGGCAAGCGGCTCGACCAGTTCGACCTCAACACCGAAGCCTTGGCCCAGCGCGCCAAGGCCGCGGTCGAAGCCGGCACGTTCGAGGTGGGGTCGGTCGAACGCAAGCGCGTCAAGCGCCACCCGCCGGCCCCCTTCACCACTTCCACCCTGCAGCAGGAGGCCTCGCGCAAGCTCGGCTTCGGCGCGCAGCAGACCATGCGGGTGGCGCAGCAGCTGTACGAAGGTGTGGAGCTGGACGGGGAAACCACCGGCCTTATTACTTATATGCGCACCGACGGCGTGCAGATGGCGCGCGAGGCGATCGACGCCATCCGTGGCCACGTGCGCGATGCCTTCGGTCCCGACTACCTGCCCGGCGTCGCCCGCGAATACACCGCCAAGGCGAAGAACGCGCAGGAAGCGCACGAGGCGATCCGCCCGACCGATGTGGCGCGCGCGCCGGACGCGGTCGGCCGCTTCCTGACGCCGGACCAGCGCCGGCTCTATGAACTGGTCTGGAAGCGCGCGGTCGCCTCGCAGATGGCCTCGGCCGAGCTCGACCAGGTGATGGTGGAGGTGACCGACCGCAAGGGCGTCACGCTGCGCGCCACCGGCTCGATCGTCGCCTTCGACGGGTTCCTGAAGCTGTATCGCGAAGACCAGGACGACGCGGCCGAGGACGAGGAAGGCCGGATGCTGCCGCCGATGGCCGAGCGCGACCCGCTGAAGCGCGGCGAGGTGACCGCCAACCAGCATTTCACCCAGCCGCCGCCGCGCTATTCGGAAGCCTCCCTGGTGAAGAAGATGGAGGAGCTCGGAATCGGCCGGCCCTCTACCTATGCCTCGATCCTGACCGTGCTGCAGGACCGGAACTACGTCCGCCTCGACAAGCGGCGCTTCATCCCCGAGGACCGCGGCCGGCTGGTCACCGCCTTCCTGGTGAGCTTCTTCGAGCATTACGTCGAAACCGGCTTCACCGCCGGGATGGAGGAGAAGCTCGACGACATCGCCGAGGGCACTGCCGACTGGCGCGCGGTGATGCATGATTTCTGGGACGCCTTCTCCAGGGCGGTCGAGCAGACCCGCGACCTCAAGATCAGCGACGTGATCGCGGCGCTCGATCAGGACCTCGGCCCGCATTTCTTCCCCGCGCGTGAGGACGGGTCCGATCCGCGCGTCTGCGCCGCCTGCGGCACCGGGCGGCTGGGGCTGAAGCTCGGGCGCTACGGCAGTTTCATCGGCTGTTCCAACTACCCGGCCTGCCAATACACCCGCCGCCTGGCGGTGGAGCTCGGTGGGGAGGGCGGGGAGACGCTGAAGGAAGGGATGCGCACGCTCGGGGTGCATCCGGAAACCGGCGACGCGATCACCGTCCGCCGTGGACCGTATGGCGTCTATGTCCAGCAGGGCGAGGCTAGCGAGGACAAGAAGGCGCCGAAACCGCGCCGCACCTCGCTGCCGCGCGGGGTGGACGGGGACCAGATCACGCTCGACCAGGCGGTCGCGCTGCTCGGCCTGCCGCGGGTGGTGGGTCTCGATCCGGAGACGAAGCAGCCGATCGAGGCGGGGATCGGCCGGTTCGGCCCCTATGTGCGGATGGGGGCGGTCTACGGCTCGCTCGATCGCGATGACGACGTGCTGGCGATCGGGCTGAACCGGGCGGTGGACCTGCTGGCCAAGAAGCTGGCCAGCGTGCGCAGCCTGGGCGCGCATCCGAAGGACGGGGCGCCGATCACGGTGCGCAAGGGCCGCTTCGGTCCGTACGTGCAGCACGGCAATCTGGTGGCCAACCTGCCGCGCGGGGTCACGCTGGACGACATCGCGCTGGCCGAGGCGGTGGCGCTGCTGGCCGAAAAAGGCAAGGCGCTGAAGCCGCGCGGGGCGGCGGGGAAAAAGGCCGCGGCGGGGGCGAAGCGCGCTTCCGGTGGCGGCGCCAAACGCGCGGCGAAGGGCGCGGCCTCGGCGGAGGCCACATCCGGCCCGGCGCCGCGCAAGAAGGCCGCCGCGCCGAAACGCGCCGCGGCCAAGCCGGCAGTCCAGTCCGCGGGGAAGTCCGCCGGCAAGTCCGCAGCCAAGCCGGCGGCGAAGCGCAAGGCGGCGGCGCGCAAGACCGGCGGCGCCAGGGCCAAGACGGCCGCCGATTAGGCCGGCGCCTGCGGCTGGCGCGCCGGGCGTGCGAGAGGGCAATCGCTTGAACTGAGCGTGCGCTACGGCTGACCGGTTACGAAGACGCTTGAGCAGACGGGCATCCCGGCGGCTTTACCTCTCCCGCATCGCGGGAGAGGTAAAGCTGCCGGAGGATCAAGCCCCCTTGGAGCCCCCTTGGGGCTTGCCGCGTCGCCGCCGCCCGCCGATACCATTGCCGCCGCACGCCGGAGGAAACACGCGATGTCCGCGACCAGCCCCACCGTCTGGCCCACCCGCCGCCTCGGCCGCACCGCGATCGCGGTCAGCGAACTCGGCCTCGGCACCGCCACCATGGGCGGCAGCCGCATCCCGGTCTCGCGCCCGGAGCGGGAAGCGCTGGTGCGCGCCGCCTGGGAGGCCGGGGTCCGCTATTTCGATACCGCGCCGTTCTACGGCGTCGGCGCGGCCGAGCACAGTGTCGGCGACGCGCTGCGCGACGAGGACCGCGACACCTGGGTGCTCTCCACCAAGGTCGGGCGCCTGCTGCGCCCCAAGCGCACGTCCGGCCCCTCGCCGGACGGCCGCCTCGCGCCGCTGCCGTTCGAGGTGGTGTACGATTACTCCTACGACGGCATCCGGCGCTCGGTGGAGGACAGCCTCCAGCGCCTGGGCCTGGCGCGGATCGACATCCTCTATGTGCACGACATCGGCGCTTACCAGCACGGTGCGGAGGCGGCCGCGGCCCACATGCAGGTGCTGCGCGAGAGCGGCTACCGGGCGCTGGCGGCGCTGAAAAGCGCCGGGACGGTGGGCGCCATCGGTATCGGTGTAAACGAGACCGCCGTGCTGATCGAGGCGCTGGGCTGGGGCGAGTGGGACGCGTTCCTGCTGGCCGGGCGCTACACCCTGCTCGAACAGGACCCGCTCGACGATCTGTTCCCGCTGTGCGCCGCGCGCGGCACTTCGATCGTGGTGGGCGGCCCGCTGAATTCCGGCATCCTCGCCGGGCGCGACAGCTGGAACTACGCCCCGGCGCCGGCCGAGGTGATCGCGCGGGTGCGCCGGATCGCGGCCGTCTGCGACCGGCACGGCGTGGCCCTGCCGGCGGCGGCATTGCGCTTCCCGCTGGCGCATCCGCTGGTGGCCGCGGTGATCCCGGGGCCGCGCTCGGCCGCCGAGTTTGGTGCCAACCTGGATCTGGTCCGCGCGAAGATTCCGGCCGATCTATGGGCCGAGTTGAAGCACGAGGGGCTGCTGCGCCAGGACGCGCCCACGCCGGGGTAGGCGGTCCGGGTCCGCGCCGCGCGGCGTCACCCCGCGCGTCATTACCCCCTCCGGCGCCATTCCTCCCGGCCCGCGAGCGCCGCGACCCGTGCGGCGAGTGCCTGGCGCGCGGCGGCGGCCTCCCGCGCCAGGGCGAGCAGCGCGAAAATCTGACCTGGATGGCGGGCCAGCGCGGCCAGCACCCGGCCGATCGCGATGCTTCCCTCCGGGTCCAGCGCCGCCAGGGCCGCCGGCGGCAGGCCGCGCATGCCCGGGTCGCAGATGGCGCGCAGCACCGCGAAGGGCACGCCGCGGTCCCGTGCCACCTCCGCCACCGCCCCGCTTTCCAGATCCACGCCGGCGCAGCCGGTTTCCCGCCACAGACGGGCTTTCGCGGTGGGGGTGGCCACGATCTCCTCGGTCGCGACCAGCGCCTGGCGCGTGACGCCGCCCAGCCCCGCGGCGAGCGCGGGATCGGCGGCCAGGCGGATACCCCGGCTGAACACCGCGACGGGCACCAGCAGCGTGCCGGCGGGCAGGGCCGGATCGAGCCCCCCCGCCAACCCGAAGCTCACCAGCGCGGTGGCCCCTTCCGCCGCCAGACGTTCGGCGGCGGCCCGCGCCCCGGCGGGCGTGCCGCCGCCGATCGCGACCGGGCAGGGGAGGGGGGAGAGCAGGCGCGCCTCGGCGGCGAGGCCGACCACGAAGCCGACGCGGGCGCCCCAGGGGGCCGGCGGCACGGCGGTCATCGCTGGTCGTGCCAACGGGCGTTCCTCATCGGCGTCTCAGAACCCGAACGCCACGTGACGGTCGTTGCGCTCGCGCAGCACCCGGTAGCGGGCCAGCGCGAGCAGCGGAAAATAGAGCCGGTAGCCGTGGTAGCGCAGGTAGAACACGCGCGGGAAACCCACCGCTGTATACGGGCGCTCGGTCCATTCCCCGTCCGGCCGCTGGGTGGCTTGCAGATACGCGATGCCGCGCGCGACCGCCGGATGATCGGCCTCGCCTGCCGCCATCAGCCCGAGCACCGCCCAGGCGGTCTGGCTCGGGGTGCTCTCGCGGTACTGGCCGTGCGGGGCGGCGGCGTAGCTTTCCTCGTCCTCCCCCCAGCCGCCGTCCGGGCGCTGGACCGCGACCAGCCATGCCACCGCGCGACGCACCGCGGGATCGTCCGGCGGGACGCCGGCGGCGTTGAGCGCGCACAGCACCGACCAGGTGCCGTAGATATAGTTCGTCCCCCAGCGGCCGAACCAGCTGCCGTCCGCTTCCTGCTCGCGCTTCAGAAACGCCAGCGCACGGGCCAGCACCGGATCGTCCGCCGCCATGCCGATCTGCGCCAGGAACGATACGCAGCGCGCCGTCACGTCCGCGGTCGGCGGGTCGAGCAGCGCGCCGTGGTCGGCGAACGGGATGTGGTTGAGATGGAGATGCGTGTTCTCGGGCTCGAACGCGCCCCAACCGCCGTCGAAATGGCCGCTTCCCTTGGACTGCATGCCGACGATCCATTCCCGCGCCCGCGCGATCGCCTCGGCGTGCGCCGGATCGCCCTGGCGATGCAGCAGCATCCCCACCACTGCGGTGTCGTCCACGTCCGGGTAGGCGTCGTTCCAGTACTGGAAGGCCCAGCCGCCCGGCCGCAGCCCGGGCCGGCGCACCGCCCAATCCCCCGCTACGGTCGTGATCTGCCGCCCGGCCAGCCAGCCGCAAGCCCCCCCCAGATCGCCGCTTCCGCTCGCGGGAGAGCTAACTCCGGCGGCTGCCTCCGCCATCGCGTGGCCGGCGAGCGCGGTGTCCCACACCGGGGACAGGCAGGGCTGGCACCAGGCGCGGTCGGGCTCCTCCACCAGCAGCTTGCGCACCGCCGCCCAGGCGGTGGCCGCGGGCGGCGCGTCGGGGGGAAAGCCGAGCGTGTCGAACATCATCACGCTGTTGGCGATCGCGGGGTAGATGCCGCCCAGCCCGTCCTCGCCGTTCAGCCGTTCGGTGACGAACGCCACCGCCTTATCGATCGCGCGGCGGCGGGAGGCGGCGGGGAACAGCGGCTCGGCGGCGCGCAGCAGGACATCGACGCCCTTGAAGAACCGCCCCCAGGCGGAGCGGTAGGGGCCGCGGATCCAGTCGCGCACCTGTTCGGGTGGCGTCGCGAACAGCTCGCGCACGCCCACTCCCTGCGGGTTGCGTGCCCGCGGACGCCGCGCCATCAGCACCAGCAGCGGCACGATCACGGTGCGCGACCAGTAGGACACCTTGCTGAGGTGGAACGGAAACCACAGCGGCAGGTGCATGATCTCGACCGGCATCATCGGCACCGCGCGCCACGGCACCGCGCCGAACAGGGCAAGCTGCGCGCGGGTGAACACGTTGGCCCGCTCCGCCCCGCCGGCGGCCAGGATCGCTGCGCGCGCGCGCGCCATATGCGGCGCGTCGGGCGGATCGCCGAGGCAGCGCAGCGCGAAATACGCCTTCACGCTGGCCGAGAGATCGAACGCGCCGTCATGGAACAGCGGCCAGCCGCCGTGGCTGCCCTGGATCGCGCGCAGATAGACGCCGATGCGCGCCTCCAGCGCCGGGTCGATCCGGTCCAGGAAATGCTCCAGCAGCACGTATTCGGCCGGAATGGTGGCATCGGCCTCCAGCGGGAAGACCCAGTGGCCGTCGGGGCGCTGATGCGCGGCCAGCGCGGCGGCGGCGCGGGCGACGGCGGCATCCAGCGCCGTCGCGTCGGGGGGGCGTGTGTCGGGCATGGCGGCGGGTTATAGCATCCGCGTGGCGGCGCAACCGCACCCGCGCGGCGGCGCCGGCTGGGCCGGAGGCGGCGATGACCCCGAGCGAACGCATGCTGCGCGAGATCGCGGCGGAAGCGGAGGCCACCGCGTCCTGGACCGGCCGCGCCCGCTTCGCCCCGCGCGTGCTGGCCGCCCTGGCGACGGTGCGGCGGGAGGCGTTCATGCCCGACACGCTGGCCGCCCATGCCTACGAGAACCGTCCGCAGCCGATCGGTTGCGGCCAGACCATCTCCCAGCCCTTCATCGTCGCGCTGATGACCGACCTGCTCGATCCGAGACCCGAGGATACGGTGCTGGAGATCGGCACCGGCTCCGGCTACCAGGCGGCGGTGCTGGCACGGCTGGTGCGCCGGGTCTGCTCGCTGGAGGTGATCCCCGACCTCGCCCGGCGGGCGCGCGCGGCGCTGGCGGCGGCGGGGGTGCGCAACGTGGCGGTGCGGGAGGGCGACGGCGCGCTCGGCTGGCCGGAGCCGCCAGGCGCCCCCCGGGGCGCCGCAGGGGGCGCCCCGCCGTTCGATAAGATCATCGTCACCGCCGCGGCGCGGGAGGTGCCGCCGACGCTGCTCGCGCAACTGCGCGCGCCGGGGCGGATGGTGATTCCGCTCGGCCCGCCAGGGGGACCGCAGCACCTGCGGCTGATCGAGAAGGACGCAGCCGGGAACATGGCCGAGCGCGATGTGCTCGATGTCGCGTTCGTGCCGTTCACCGCCGCCGCCCCGGAGGGGACCGCGCGGGGCTGAGCCGCGCTGGTGTGCCGGTTCGGAAATAACGGCGTCATACGTCGGGACACCAGCGCTCTGTTTTCAGTGGCCTGCCGGTCCCTGAAACGGGAAGGCATTTCAGCGGCAGGACTCTGGCGGGGACGGGCGGCGCTTGCCTCCGGCGCCATCCTCCGCCATATCCCCCCCGCCGGCGGCGCGTGCGCCCCCGGTAATTCACACGCGGGGCGCCTTTCCCGGGACATATCCCGGGTCCGGTGCCGGAGACGGCCAGCCCCCGCGGAGGCTCAACCGGACGGAAGGAAAGGAGCTCGCCCATGGCGATGCCCGATTTCACACTGCGCCAGCTGCTTGAATCCGGCGTTCACTTCGGCCACCACACGCGGCGCTGGAACCCGCGGATGGCGCCGTACCTGTTTGGCGTGCGCAACCAGGTGCACATCATCGACCTGCAGCAGACGGTGCCGATGCTCGACCGCGCGCTGCGCGCGGTGCGGGACGTGACCGCGGCCGGCGGGCGCGTGCTGTTCGTCGGCACCAAGCGCGCGGCGGCGGATCATGTCGCCGACGCCGCCAAGCGCTGCGGCCAGTACTACATCAACCACCGCTGGCTCGGCGGCACGCTGACCAACTGGAAGACGATCACCGGCAGCATCAAGCGCCTGCGCCAGATCGAGGAGACGCTCGGCGGCAATACCGAGGGCCTGACCAAGAAAGAGGTGCTGCAGATCACCCGCGAGCGCGACAAGCTGGAACGCTCCCTGGGCGGCATCAAGGAAATGGGCGGCCTGCCGGACATCCTGTTCATCATCGACACGAACAAGGAGAAGCTCGCGGTCGAGGAAGCGAACAAGCTGAAGATCCCCGTGGTGGCGGTGCTCGACAGCAACTCCGACCCGATGGGCGTCACCTTCCCGATCCCCGGCAACGACGACGCGATCCGCGCCATCTCGCTCTATTGCGACCTGGTGGCCGGGGCGGTGCTGGACGGCATCAGCGCCGAGCTGGCCGCTTCGGGCGCCGACATCGGCGCCGCCGAGGAACTGCCGGCCGAACCGCTGCCGGAGCCCGAGGCCCCTGCCGAGCATGCCGCCGTCTGACCGCCGCCGTCTGACCGCCGGCGTCTGACCCAAGTCCGATCCCCCGGGCGGGCGCCGGATCCCAGGCGCCCGCCTGACCCCTGAAGACCGACAACTGGAATCCGAACATGGCCGAGATCACGGCTGCCCTGGTGAAGGACCTGCGCGAGAAGACCGGCGCGGGCATGATGGACTGCAAGCGCGCGCTGAACGAAAGCGCCGGCGACGTGGAAGCCGCGGTCGATTGGCTGCGCAAGAAGGGCCTGGCGGCGGCGGCGAAAAAGTCCGGCCGCATCGCCTCGGAAGGCCTGGTAGGCGTCGCCACCGCGCCGCTGAAGGCCGCCCTGGTCGAGGTCAACGCCGAGACCGATTTCGTCGCCCGCAACGAAAGCTTCCAGGCTTTCGTCGAGACGGTGGCGAAGCTCGCGCTCGACGTGGGCGAGGACCTGGAGACGATCAAGGCGGCACCGTTCCCCGGCACCGGCCGCACCGTGGCCGAGGAACTGACCCAGCTGGTCGCGACCATCGGCGAGAACATGACCCTGCGCCGGGCCCGCGTGCTGCGCGTGAGCCAGGGCGCGGTCGCCACCTACGTGCACCAGCCGCTGCGTCCCGGCCTCGGCCGCATCGGCGTCGCCGTGGCGCTGGAGGCGCC
>JAJZVS010000149.1 GCA_021845555.1 Pseudomonadota bacterium | reverse complement strand
TTCTGCGGTGGACGGGATTTCCTACCGCGACGGGGCCGGCGGCATCGTCCACAACCAGGACCGCGCGGTGCTGGAGGATATGGACCAGCTGCCGTTCGTGACCGAGGTGTACAAGCGCGACCTGCGCATCGAGGATTATTTCATCGGCTACCTGATGCACCCCTACGTGTCGCTCTACACGGGGCGCGGCTGCAAATCCCGCTGCACCTTCTGCCTGTGGCCGCAGACCGTGGGCGGGCATCGCTACCGGGTGCGCTCGCCGGGCCATGTGGCCGAGGAGATCAGGCTGGCGAAATCCTATTTCCCGCAGGTGCGGGAATTCTTCTTCGACGACGACACCTTCACCGACAACCTGCCGCGCGCCGAGGCGATCGCGCGCGAACTGGGCAAGATCGGCGTCACCTGGTCGTGCAACGCCAAGGCGAACGTGCCGCGCGAGACCTTGAAGGTGCTGCGCGACAACGGGCTGCGCCTGCTGCTGGTGGGCTACGAGAGCGGCAACCAGCAGATCCTGCACAACATCAAGAAGGGCATGCGGATCGAGGTGGCGCGCCAGTTCACCAAGGACTGCCACGAACTCGGGATCAAGATCCACGGCACCTTCATCCTCGGTCTGCCGGGAGAGACGAAGGAGACGATCGAGGAGACGATCAAGTTCGCCACCGAGATCAACCCGCACACGATCCAGGTGTCGCTCGCCGCGCCCTATCCGGGCACGTTCCTCTACGATCAGGCGCTGCGCAACGGCTGGCTGGATGCCGCGCATGCGGAACTGGTCGATGACCACGGCATCCAGATCGCGCCGCTGCACTACCCGCATCTGTCGCATACGGAAATCTTCGACAACGTGGAGACGTTCTACAAGCGCTTCTATTTCCGCGCGCCGAAGATCGCCTCCATCGTGGGCGAGATGGTGCGCAGCCCGCAGATGATGAAGCGCCGGCTGCGCGAAGGGGTGGAGTTCTTCCAGTTCCTGCGCGAGCGGCATAAGGCGGCGTAGCCTTCCAGCTCTCCTGGAAGGCGGGAGAGGTCGGCGCGCCAGGCGCGCCGGGCGAAGGCCGGCCCCGGCGACGCCCGTGATCGCGCTTGCGGCCGGGGCGCGAAAGGGCACATCGTCCGGCCATGTCCGCCGCCCTCCGGATGCCGTCGCGGCATATGACGGTCGCCGAGTTCCTCGACCGGGGTTCGGGCGACCGTACCGGCGCGCCCTGGCAGTTGCGGGATGGCGCGCCGGAGCTGGTGGCGCCCGGCTCGGAGGCGCCCAGCTCGGGGGCGCGAACCATCCAGGCCGAGCTCGCGTATCTTCGGACCGCCGCGCTACGCGAGCGCCGCAGCCCGTGGCGCATTGTGATCGCGCCCGGTGTGATCCCGCGGGTGCGCTCGCGCCGCAGCTGGAGGAGCGCGGCCACATGCTGGAAACGCGCCGGCCGGCAGCGCTGAAGCGTCCGCGGTCAGGCACGCTTGCATTGACTGCGATGTTGGCATTGCCTACATTGCTTCTACCCATGGGGCGGGATGCGCATGACGACCCTGACGATTCGTAACGTCGACACGACCGTGAAGGAGCGGTTGCGCGTGCGTGCGGCACAGCATGGCCGCTCGATGGAAGCCGAGCTGCGCGCCATCCTGAACGAGGCCCTGGCCAGCGCGGGCCGCCGCGAGCCCAACCTGGCGGAGGCGATCCGGCGGCGGGTCGCGCCGCTCGGTGGGGTGGAGCTGGAGCCGCATCCGCCGGTGCCGATCGCGACGCCGCCCGGGTTCGAGGCGTGATCGTCCTCGACACCAACGTCATTTCGGAACTCATGCGGGCGAAGCCGGAGCCTCGGGTGGTGGCCTGGGTGGCGGCGCAGCCGCGGACAGCGCTGTACACGACGTACATCACTCAGGTCGAAATCATGTACGGGGTAGGCGCGCTGCCGGACGGACGGCGGCGTACGGCGCTCACAGCGGTGGCGGAGGCGATTTTTGCCGAGGAGTTTGCCGATCGCGTCCTGCCGTTCGGTGCTGCCGCGGCGGCGCGCTATCCGGGGATCGTTCTGGCGCGCCGGCAGGCCGGGACGCCGATCGAGGGGTTCGATGCGTTGATTGCGGCGATCGCGTCGGGGGCGGGGGCCAGTGTCGCGACGCGGGATACGGGCGGGTTCGCGGGCTGTGGGGTCGGCCTGATCGATCCATGGGCGGGGTCGTGAGGGGGCGACGGGCCGTAGGCCTCAGATAGCTTCCGACCCTGGTCCAACATGTTGCATCCGTACCATGACCATGGTGGTGCGACGCTGACGCTCTGGAGCGCGAGGAGCACGCAATGGTCTAACTGCTGACTTTGGGGGAGGTTCTGGTTGAAGCCCCGATTGGCTCCCCGATCGAAACCCAGCCGCTGAGCCTGCTGGCACAGGCGCCGTTCATCGGCACGAAGACCATTTTTAGCGCGAACGAGTGGCGCGAGGCTTTGGCTGTCCCACACGATGAGCCGGAATCATTTGACCGCTGCCGGTTTGTCGTGAGTCCCCAGGGCCAGATCCTCAGCTATCGCGTCGATTTCCCGGCCGCAGTTGCGCCGATTTCATTCGAGCGTGGGTTCGTGCCGTTTATCCTCGAGTGCGACGGCAAGGAATTGCGCGCTGCCGAGGTCGTTGACGAAGTCCCCGATTCTTACGTCGAAGCGACGATTGCTTCGCAGGTGGGAACGGAAACCGCATGCCTCCCTGGGCGCTACGGCATCGCGCGACATCCAGAATCCGTTACCGAGAGCTAAGCGATAGAGATCGTGTCCCCGCCCGCCCGCCGCCCCTGCCGTGCGCCCCTCATCCGGCACGCTGCGCGCGCCGATCTCTCCCACAAAGTGGGCGAGGTGAAGGGGGGGCGCATCCCCCGCTTGCGCCTAGAATATGCACAACCTATCTTGTGCGCGCCACAGGGCCACCCCCATGGACCACCCCGCCTTCCTCTCCGTCCGAATCCCCCGCGACATCCACGCCCGCATGAAAGCCGCGGCAGCGGAGCGCGGGGAAAAGCTCCAGGACCTGATCGGCGGCCTGATCGCGGGCTTCCTCGCGGAAGCCGAGCGCCGCCCGCCCGAGCTCGCCGAGACGATCCGCCGCCTGCGCCCGCTGGAACCAAGCTTGCGCGCCCGCGGCGTCGCCGCGCTCTACGTGTTCGGCTCGGTCGCACGGGGGGACGCCCGGCCCGACAGCGATGTCGATCTCGCGATCGATGTCCGGCCTCGGGCCGAACTCTCCCTGCTCGACCTCGCGCATCTGGCGGCGGAGTTGGAGGAGGCGCTGGGCCGCCGGGTCGATCTCGGCGAACGCGCGACCCTGCTCCCCCACGTCGCCGCGGGCGCGGCGGGCACGTTCGTGCGTGTGTTCTGATGGTGCGCGGCCTCGCCGACCGCCTGGCCGATATTCACGCCGCGGCCACCGATCTGCGCGATTTCGTGGCCGATATGGAAACCCAGGCATTCCACGCCTTGCCCCATGCCGACCGCATGGCCTACCGCGCGATCAAGAATGCGCTGACCGAGATTGGCGAGGCGACCAAGGCGATCCCCGAGGAGGTCCGCCAGCGGCACAAGGAAGTGGATTGGAAGGGCTTCGCGCGCCTGCGCGACCTGATGGCGCACCATTATTTCGGCATCGACACCAAACGGCTGCTGCCGGTCATCCGCGACGAAATCCCGGCCCTGCTCGCCGCGGTGGCGCGGGAGCGGGCGGGGAACGATCCGAACGGATAGGCGGAGCGACCCTCACCCGCCGGGCTGCGCCCGGCGACCTCTCCCACAAAGTGGGAGAGGTGAAGGCAAGAACGCCTACCGCGAAGCCGCGACCCGTTCCGCCTGCTGCATCCGGCGCTCGGCGATCTGCGCCTTCATCGCCTTCTGCAGCTTCTCGAACGCCCGCACCTCGATCTGGCGCACCCGCTCGCGGGAGATGTCGTATTGCTGCGACAGATCTTCCAGCGTGGTCGGATTGTCCTTCAGCCGCCGCTCGATCAGGATATGCCGCTCGCGGTCGTTCAAGGTCTTCAACGCCCCGTTGAGCAGCGCCTTGCGCCCGGTCAGTTCTTCCCGCTCGCCATAGGCGGCTTCCTGGCTGTCCGACTCATCGACCAGCCAATCCTGCCACTCGCCTTCCGACTCCGCGCGTACCGGCGCGTTCAGGCTGTGGTCGGCCGCGGCCAGGCGGCGGTTCATGTTCACCACGTCCTGTTCGGGCACGGCGAGCATATGCGCGATCTTGGCGACCTGTTCGGGTTGCAGATCGCCGTCGTCGATCGCCTGCATCTGGCCCTTCAGCCGGCGCAGGTTGAAGAACAGCTTCTTCTGCGCCGCGGTGGTGCCCATCTTCACCAGCGACCAGCTGTGCAGGATGTATTCCTGGATCGCGGCGCGGATCCACCACATGGCATAGGTGGCCAGGCGGAAGCCGCGGTCCGGATCGAACCGCTTCACCGCCTGCATCATGCCGACGTTGCCTTCGCTGATCAGTTCGCCCACCGGCAGGCCGTAGCCGCGGTAGCCCATGGCGATCTTCGCAACGAGACGCAGGTGGGAGGTCACCAGCTTGTGGGCGGCTTCCATATCTTCGGAATCGCGCCAGCGGTGGGCGAGCGCGAGCTCCTCCTCCGCCGAAAGCATCGGGAACTTGCGGATTTCCTGAAGATAGCGGGTGAGGTTTCCCTCAGGCGCGATATTGAGGACGGCAGAGGCCACGACAGGCTCCTTTCGTCTGAGCGGCTCTAAGTCCTGTCCAGGATGGCACAGAACCCGTCGGCCGTGGACTGAATAACAGTCCATAACGTGGCAACGTTGTGGCGTCCCGGCGGGATGCCCCGAATGCGGCGGCCGATCCCCCCTGACGATGCACGGAACGGTCTTGCCTTCCCGTTTCCGGCTCGGCCCTTATAGAGGACCGGAGCGGTCCTGTCAACACCACTGTCCTTTTCGGACCGCCTCAGGGCCTGCGCGCGGCGCAGTCCAGGGCCGCGATCAGCGCCGCCATGTCGGGCGGCGGCGGGGTTTCGAAGGCCAGCAGAGCGCCGGTGCGCGGGTGCGCGAGACCCAGCCGGGCCGCGTGCAGCGCCTGGCGCGGGAAATCGAGCAGGCGCCGGCGCAGCGCGTCGGGCAGGGCGGCGGCCGCGGCCGGCACCCGGCGCAGATAGACCGGGTCGCCCACCAGCGGGTGCCCGCGGCTGGCCAGATGCACGCGGATTTGATGCGTCCGCCCGGTAGCCAGCCGGCATTCCAGCAGCGCGACGGCGAGGCCCGCCGGTCCTCCCCACACGCGCAGGGTGCGGTAGCGGGTCAGCGCCGGCTTGCCGCCGCCATGTGGGCGCAGCGCCATCCGCTTGCGATCGCGCGGGTCGCGCCCGATCGCCCCCTCGATCTCGCCCTGGGCCGGCGACGGCACGCCCCAGACCAGCGCCAGATAGGCGCGGTCCGGCTCCCGCGCGGCGAAGGCGGCGGACAGCGCGGCCATCGCCGCCTCGGTCTTGGCCGCGACCATGACGCCGGAGGTGTCCTTGTCCAGCCGGTGCACGATCCCCGGCCGCTGCTCGCCCCCCACCGCGAGCTCCCGTCCGCAATGGCCGATCAGCGCGTTGACCAGCGTGCCGTCCTCGTTGCCGGGCGCGGGATGCACCACGAGGCCGGCGGGCTTGTCGAGCACGATCAGGTCGGAATCCTCATACAGGATCGCCAGCGGGATCGCCTCGCCCTGCGGCCAGGCCGGGCGCGGCGGCGGGATCGACAGCGTATAGGCGGCGCCGGCGCGCACCGGCTCGGACGGATCGGCCAGCGGCGCGCCGTCGCACCGGACCTGGCCTTCCAGCATCAGCGCCTTGACCCGGCTGCGGGACAGCCCGGCCAGCCGCTCGGCCAGGAACCGGTCCACGCGCGTGCCGCGGTCCGCCGCCGCCGCGATCAGGCGATGGGCGCCGGGCGGCAGGGATGCAGGCGGCGCCTTGTCGGACATGGGGCAAAGCGGATACCCCGATCCGCCGCGCCGCGCGAGGCCGGGATCGCGGCGGTGGACCAAAGGCCGGTGGACCAAAGGCCGGTGGACCAAGGGCTGGCGGACCAAGGGACGGTGAAGGATGGGTGGCATGCGGGTTCTGCTGACGGCGACGATCGCGATGGGCGTGCTGATCCTGCTCGGCACCACGGTGCTGGTGGTGACGATCGTCCGGCGCGGGGCGGCGCCCGCCGCGCCCCCGCCGCCCTATGCGCGGCTGCTGCGCGAGCCCGCGGGCACCGCCATCGCCGGGATCGCCGCGGCCGGCAACCGGCTGGCGGTCGCGCTGCACGGCGGCGGGCCGGACCGGGTGGTGCTGATCGACCCGCGCACCGGCGCCACCGCCGGGCGGGTCACGCTGAGTCCCTGATCCGCTGGCCCTGATCCGCTGGCCCTGATCCCGCGGGGGGACGGCTTACGCCGCCCGCCGCAGCGGCGCCTCCTCCGCCATCGCCACCGGCTCGGGCTGGATCGCGAAATGGGCGACGTAGCGGGCGAATTTTTCCCGCTCGGCGGCGAGGTCGAGCCCGTGCTCGGCGAAGCGATAGGCGCCGTGGTGATACCCGCCGTTCGGCCGCGCCGCGACCAGGCGTCCGATCGCCGCCTCCGCCGGCGCGCGCAGCGCCAGGCCGAAATGGTCATAGACCCGCGACACCGCCGCCAGCGGGTCGCGCACCAGATCGAGGTGATGCACGTGGCAGATCGGTTCGGCGAACGCCTCCGCATCGGCGGCGGCGATCATCCGTTCCGTGCCCGCATGCCAGCGCGCGCTCTCGCCGCGGCCGATTTCCATCGGGTCGATGCTGCGGGTGAACGGGCGGCGCAGCACCTCGGTGAGTTTCGCGACCGACAGCAGCACCTTGATCGGGTCGCGATGGACGAACACGATCCGCGCATCGGGGAAGGCGGCGCGCAGCTCGGCCAGCGCGAAGACGTGATCGGGGCATTTCAGCACCCAGCGCCCCGGCTTGAACGGGCCCGTCCCGCCGCTCTCCGCCCCGTTGCTCTCCACCCGGCGCTGGTGTTGCAGATGTTGCAGGAAGCGCCGCTCGAACCGGTAGCCTTCCGTCTGCCCGTCGGCGTCGAGCCAGGCGCGGTAGGACGGCATGCGGTAGGTGGTGTCGAAGCGCAGGCTGCGGAACACATGCGCGGTGATTTCCGAGCATTCCTGCGGCGAGGTTGCCTCCAACGGATGCAGGCCGCGGAACTCCGGCGCCAGCCGCTCGAACGCGCGCAACTGGCCGGCGACGCGGGCGATCCGCTCGTCGCGGCCGGGCGGCGGGGTGGGATGGATGGTCTGCCAGACCGTGGGCGCGTGGTTGTCCGGGTCCTCCAGCAGCAGCCGGTGCAGGAAGGTGGTGCCGCTGCGCGGCAGGCCGGTGATGAAGATCGGCCGCTCGATCGCCTCCTCCAGCACGCTCGGGTCCCGCGTTTCCTCCGCGCGCAGGCGCAACAGGTTGGCGAGGAAGCGCAGCACGTCCCAGCGGGTGGCGAGCCGGCCAACCAGGCTCGGGTCCGATTCGGTGGCGCAGGCGATGAGGAAACGCTCCAGCGCCTCGCGGAAGGCGACGTCGCCGAAATCGGTGCAACCGGTGCGGCGCTGCGCCAGTTCGATCAGCGCCTCCGCCGAGAGCGGGCGCTGCAAAATCCCGAGGCCGCCGGTGATCAGGTCGGCGAGGTTCAGCATGGAACGCAGGGGCAACGCGGGCCTCCGTTCACGACGGGTGCCGTTGCGGCACCCAGGTTGGGCGCACGCATGGCGCCTCTGTGGCGGGGGAACTTCGGCCGCGCCGCTGGGGATATAGGCACGCCGGCGGTGCGGAAAAACCTGGCGCATGCTGCACGGCAGCACTGCGCCGCCGGCAGGCGCGGACGCCGGCCGCGCTCAGCCCGGGTTGCGATCGCGCGGCACGGACCCGGTCCGGGGACGCGCGGCGCATCGGTTGCCGCCGCGGGGCGTGCCGGCCGTCGCCCCAGCTGTCGCCCCAGCTGTCGCCGGAGACTCGCTCCGGCGGGCGGAGTGCCTATATTGCAGGCGAACTTCTGGGATCGATCGATGCCTGTCCGGTTTTTCCCGCGTCCGGCTGCCGGGCGCGCCGCGGCGACGGCACTGGGGCTCCTCGTCGGCCTGTCCGGCGTGGCCGCCGCGGCGCGACCGTCAGGCGCGCCCGCCCCCGCGGCGGCGATGCCCGCGGCGGCGATGCCCACTGGGACGTTGCCCGCTGGGACGACGCCCGCTGGGACGATGCCCGCTGGGACGACGCCCGCGCCCGCCGCCGGGACGGTGCCGGCCGCCGACCCCGGCGCCGTGCGCGCCCCGATCGAACAGCTCGATGCCGCGTTGCTCAAGATCATGCACGCGGGCAAGCAAACGCCGTTCCAGCAGCGGGTGGAGATGCTCGCCCCGGCGATCGACCATGCGTTCGACCTGGCACAGATCCTCCGCGTATCGGTCGGGCCGGGCTGGTCCGCGATCGACGCGGCGGAGCAGAAGCGCCTGCTCGACGCGTTCCGCCGCTACACCATCGCCTCCTACGTGGATAATTTCGACGGCTACGACGGCGAGAAATTCGTCGTCACGCCGGAGCCGCGCGCGCTGGCGGGCGGGCAGCAGGTGGTGCTGACGCGGATCGTTTCCCGCTCCGGGGAGACGCATCAGCTGGATTACGTGATGCGCCAGACCGAGTCGGGCTGGCGGGTGGTCGATGTGCTGGCGGACGGCTCGATCAGCCGCGTCGCGGTGCAGCGGGCGGATTTCCGCCACCTGCTCGACCAGGGCGGCGCGCCGGCGCTGATGGCGAGTCTGGAGAAGAAGGTCCGGGATCTGTCGGGCGGCTGAACCGCCGCGGGGGACGGGCTGTCGCCCGCCCGCCCGCGCGGCGCATCGGTTCAGTAATGCCGGTT